>NZ_JBEONS010000022.1:0-59454 GCF_040544395.1 Pedobacter sp. CG_S7
CGTTCTATTACCGACACCTGCAAGAAAAATGAGCAGGCCATCTTAAATGCTTTCTTGACTATTGCTTCATCATAGAGGTACCTGAGTAGTTACAATGAATTAAATAATATTTTCTTTAAAAGAAAACAATATGATAAAAATAATTACTATTAACCAAAAAGAAGAATGGATTGCTTATGTTGCAAAATCAAAAAAATATGACTTTTATCATTCCTGGACATACCATGCTATTGAGAAGATAGGATCAGCTTTATTATTTGTTTTCGAAGAAAATGGTGATTTTATTGCACTTCCATTATTTAAACGTAAGATTCCTGATACAGAATATTATGATTTGTGTTCTGCTTATGGTTACGTTGGTCCAATTTCAAATAATGAATTTGAAGATTTGAATGAACAATTTATCAATCATTTTAAAGAATCTTTACTTGATTTTTTGAAAGAAGAAAAAATAATTTCCATATTTTGTAGGTTACATCCGTTTATTAACCAAAATATATTACTTCAAAAATTTGGGGGAATATGTGCTAATGGAAAAGTTATAGTTTTAGATCTGAGCACGCCTATTATAGTTCAAAGGGCTAAATATCCAAAAGTTTATAGTAAGATTAAGCAGCTGAAACGTTTAGGCTATTATTTAAAAGAGGCAAATTCTTTAGAAGACATTAAAATATTCATCACTATTTACGAAGAAAATATGATACGCCTGAATGCAGATGATTCCTATTTCTTTACCGAAGAATATTGTATTAAACTCCTTCATTCAAAAGAATATGAAGCAAAGTTATATTTTGTTTATAATGAGAATGGAAATCCGATATGTGGGACTATTATTGTATTTACTAATCAAATTATACAAGGTCATTTATTAGCTACAAGAGAAGAATTCAAATCCGTATCACCCGCCAAACTATTAGTTGATGAGATAAGCGTGATTGGACGCAATAAAGGAATGAAATATTACAACCTTGGGGGGGGACTTGGCTATAAGGAGGATTCATTATATAACTGGAAAATAAAATTCTCTAATTTAACATTTGATCACAAATCCTGGAGGTATATTGTAAATCCAAAAGCTTATCACTTTATTTTAAATCAATTCGCGATTGATCCTTCCTCAAACATTGATTTTTTTCCTCTATATCGTAGTATTTTCAAAGCGGTATAACTTCCTTCTTCAAATTATATTTATACATCTTACTATTTCCTTTTCAGGTTGAATAGAAAATAAACATAAATCCAGGATCTTAACTCTTATTATAAATAATATGCATAATGGTGAAGTCATAGAGTTAGCAGTTCGACGTGATAATATAAGTATCAGTGAACTCTCTAGAAAATTAAAGGTTAGTAGAAAATCAATATATAATTGGTTTAAAAAAGAAAACCTTAGTCTTGAAATTATTAATAAAATTGGTGATATTCTCAATCATGACTTCATGAAAGATTTGCCAGAAAAGTATGGGCAATTAAATATTGAATTAAATAAACTTAAAAATGAAAAAGAATCAATTGTAAATTTTGACCCCAATTTAGCTCATTATTGGAAAACAAAATATATAAACCTTCTTGAAAACTACACTAATTTATTAATTAAGTGCAGGTCTTAGAATATCTTTATTATAAATAAAAAACGATAATTAATTATTATGTTTTTGTTCTTTTATTTTTCTAATTTTAAGTCATATTGGATGTTATACTCACCGCTTGTTATCACATTTACATAAAGACATGAAGGTTAAAAAGTTGAATAATAATTGTACGATTACCTCGAATAATCAAAATAGAATGCTAAATAGTCAGTTGCAGATGGTTCTTGTTATGATAGATGTTGATTTGAATTGTTTAATTATATCCAAAAATTGAATATTAATAGCTATTTATTGAGCACTAATAGGTTTACATATATAATAAAATTATATATTTTTAATTATGTAACCCATTTATTTATTGTATAATAAATTAGATAAAAAAAATTAATTTTTTTTATTATTACATTAATATCCATTAAGAATTAAAAAAGGTTTTAATTGGTTTGAATTTGAATGATCATATTATGAAATTAAATGCTGGAGAGATAGTTGAACATGCAGTTCGACGTCAAAATGTAAACATTAGTGAATTATCAAGAAGAATGAAGGTTAATAGAAGAACCTTATATAATTGGTTTCAACAAAAGAGTTTAAATGCTGATGTAATTTGTGGAATTGGAGAAGTCATAAACTATGATTTCTCCAAAGACTTCAATGAAGAATTAGAAACCAACAAATTAAAAAGCAAAGAAAGAGTACTAAATGCTAAAATAAATAAAGAATATGGATCTCAGGAATCCGTATATTATTGGATGGAAAAATACATATCCCTACTTGAAGATTACAAAAAATTATTGCAAAAATCATCATATGAATCTAATTATGAAAATATCAATCGTAAACAAAACGACTGATAAATCTTACTTATTAAAGATATCATTTTTTAGAATATTTCATCTCTATGTCATCTTTGAAACGCTTAGCTTTATCTATGAATTCAGGAGCCTTATGTTTAATATCATCAATAATAGATTTTCCATTAATGTTTTTTTTTGTAGCAAATTTAAAGGCGCCATATACTGCTGCGCCTATTAATGCCGTTTTAAATAATCCCATATAATTAGTGTTTTAGTTATTTAAAAAACACCATACTGATAAAAAAGTTTAAACTAATTTATTTTTCAAGGCTAACTTGTTGTAATAGTGTAATAGTATAGGATAAAAACACATAATTAAGTTATAGCTTCTAAACCAAACTTTTTGAGCATTTTAACATGTGATCTCAAGGCACCTATAAGTGTTGGGTTTTCGATATAAGGGATATTATGTTCCTGAGCAGTTTGTTTAATTATCCGACCAATGTTTTCATAATGGATATGACATACTTTTGGAAAAAGATGATGCTCTATCTGACGATTCAAACCACCTAAGAAGAAGGCTGCAAATTTGTTATGTGTTGCAAAGTTTGCTGTTGTTCTCATTTGATGCTCAGCCCAAGCCTCTTCAATATGGCCTCTTGAATCTGGAACTGGAAATTCCGTACCCTCTACAACATGCGCTAACTGAAATACTAATCCCATTGTTAATCCCTGTACAAAATGTAAGGCTAAAAAACCAATAATAAACTGCCAAAAGGTTATATCCAGAAAAATTAAAGGTGCAACAATAAAAAGCAAATAATATATGCCTTTATTAAAAAAAAGATTAAAATATTCTTTTTTAGGGTGTTTTGTCTTATGTTCCCCAATTTTAGGTTGAAAGAATTTTTTAAAATCCTTTCTAAATACCCATGAAATAGATGCAAGACAATAAAGAGGAAAAGCATACCAGTGTTGGTAACGCTGTAAACTATTTATTGGTTCATCATTAGATATTCTAATTAATCCAGGAGCAATCTCAATATCTTCATCGTGCCCAGGGATATTAGTGAAAGTATGGTGAACAATGTTATGCGTTATGCTCCACACATAAGGATTAGCCCCAACTAGGTTAAATATAAAGCTGAAAAATTTATTTACTTTTTGATTGGCAGAAAATGCCCCATGTATTGCATCATGACAAATATTAAAGCCTACAAATGCACTTGTCATTCCCAGTAAACAAGCTAGCAGAAACATAATCCAAATATTGAACAGATTAGCTAAGATCAGGGTGTACAAAATACAAAATGCACTTAGAAAAATAACCGCCTTAATCCACATCGAATCATTTGCAAAACGAGAAATATTTCCTTCTTTGAAATAGGCATCAACTCTTGATCGAGTAGTCGCAAGAAAAAGTGATTTAGATGTGTTGTTAAATTTTAGTTTTATAGTCATTAGATTTAAAGGCGGAACTTTTTCACAATCCAAAGACCTCTAGAAATTCTGGTTTTGCTGCTAAGTATGATTGTATGTTTAATTTTCGTATATATTTAAAATAGTGTTCGAATCAAAGTACACCCATTTAATTTATTAAAGTTAACAATAAACAAGCCAAATTTTATAAACTTTAAATATCTTTAATTCAACAGATAGGATATAACAACGCCCATAATAGCTGATGAGGTGAAACTTACTAGTGTTCCTACTAAAACATATTCCGTTTTTAACTGTGTGTTTGTTTCCTTTTCGCTAAATCTTAAAATAGATTTAGCTGTCATTAAGAATCCAATTGCAGTGTATTGATGTAGCAACATAAAAGTTAATATTAAAACTCTTTCGCAAATACCTATCCATTTACCGGCACTCGCCAATCCTAACCCTTGTTCTTCCTCTTGCAAATCCACTTGCTGTTCAGCCCCCTCTATCTTCCCCTCCATGCTCGCTTTATATAATTTATTAAATTGGACTTTCTCTTGCTCCTTTGCAATTTGATTTCTCCACTTTTGAGTTCCTTTACCGATCATGATGCCCAAGGGCCAGGTAACAAAAAGGTATGCAACCATAATTAACCAAAAATCTGTTTTAACCAATTGATCAGAAAGTAGAATAAGCCAATCACTCCATCTATTATCTATTGTTAACCAGATTATAATAATAACTAGAACATGTAGAAATTGATCAATAATAAAATTCCTGAAGCTATCTTGAAGGTGCGTTTTTAATAAATCAATACAGTAATGTGTGATAAAGATGGTCATCGGAATAAACCAATTCATATAATAACCGGAAAAAACGTAGGCCATAATTGCAGTAAGGGTAACGTGCATCAAAAACTTTACAGATTTAATTTTTTTTAAGGCTTTATCATCGACCCAATCTTTAGGTTGCAAAATAAAGTCGGTCAACAAATGTGCAATCAGAAGCCGAAGTAATAAGTTTATTTCCATTATTTTTCTTGTGCTAATTCTGAAATATAATTTAAAGCAATTTCGATCTCCTTCCAGTTAGATAATTTTATCCTACTGTTCACTGAAGGTTGAGATAGTGACAGCTCATTAGCAATTTCCTGTTGCGTTTTTCCTTCCACATGCAGAAGAATCACTTCCGCTTGTGCCAAAGTCCATTCTTTAATTAATTTATTAACAAAATTAAGGATGACCTGAATCGCTTTGTTTTCTGACTCATCGTTGGTCTTAATCGCCAATAATTCGCCACTTTTCATTTGATCGAAACTCCGGCCTGAAAGGTGAAAAGCTTCTCCATCCGAGCTCAGTACATTTTTCCCCCGATAGGAAACTTCCCCAATTCCGATAGAAATCTTTGTTCCCAAATAAATTTTATTAACCTGATCTGAACGAAGTTTAAACCAGCAAATTAATTGTATACTTCTGTACAAAGCCTCCTTAACATCTTCAAATAAAACTTGGAAACTATCGCCACGGTATATTTCAGCATCCACACTTTTTTTTATCCAACTTTTGAGTAATATTTCAGAATCTTCAATAAGAGATTGTCTTTTTGCTGGTGCCAACATTGTGAAATTAATAATATCACCAGTAATTACCGCATATATTTTCATCAGATATAATTTGTTTTTCAAATTTGATGAAGCTATCATGAGCAAAATTTAATGCTATTCCTAGGTATTTGCTCATGATGGTTTCATTAAAATGATTTTTCTTCTCTAAATATAGATTAAATAATCTATAATCTATATTTATATAATTTTTGTTGAATAATAACCATTTAGAGTATATATGTTATATAATTGTATATACAAACCCGTTGGGTGAAATTAAGTGATTTGAATTTTAATATTATTTATAGATCTATCAAATATAAACTTGAATTTGGAGGCTAATATCTGTCTAATTTTGTTTGTAAACCCGAACAAATTTCTTCAACGTTTATTATATTGACTTCGTTCAATCGAATAAGGTAAATCCACACGATTGATTTGTCTGAATAATGAATTTTCACTGTCTATTGACATATATTCAGATGTAAAACTTAAAGAAACAACCTCTAAATCAGATATTTTTGGTTTTTTTCCTGATTTATTTATAGGGTGATCCATTTCTAAAGAATTTAAAATTTCTAGTATTTTGATGTAATTTTTTATTGAATTTATCATGAATGTTGGGCTTGTTTAGTGATGTTAAGATAATTAATTTCAGTATCTTAACCAATATTTATGTCTATTTATTCTATTTTTACATTTCACCCAACGGGTTATATAAAAGTATTTTTGAATAAATAAAACAGCATTTTCTAAATATTGTTTTGATGTATAATACCTATGCAATAACGTAGAGCAGTATTTTCGCAAAAATGCTTGTTATATAATTATAGTAATAAATATAAGCTTCATCAACTTTAAAACAAATTACACCAATAAAAACCATTTTATTTTTTGGTGATAGCCACACTGCAGGCTATGGTCTTATGATGTGTTTTTAGAATTCCTACCAGCGCGAATTCAAAGAAAAATTAATGCAAATAATTTACCTTTTAAGGTTATCAATATAGGGTTAAGCGGAGAACCATCGGCAGTAGAGCTTGAACGGGTTGATTTATATATAGATCAGCATTTTGATTTGTTTGTTTTGGAGTTAGGAGCTAATGACATTCTAAAAGATATCCCATCTGAAATTACACAAAGGAATCTTCAAGCCCTTATCGATAAAGTTAAGGCAAATTATCCAAGTATCACAATGTTATTTCTTGGCATTAAAATCACATTCTGTTTGGCTGAGGCTAGAACAATTCCATTTAACTTTGTATTTAAAAAATAACAAAAAATAATGATATGGAATTAGTTCCTTTCTTATTGGAAGGCTAGGCTTGAGTTTCACACTTAAATGTGAATGATGTCTTTCATCCATCTGCAAAAGGTTATCAGGTTATAGCCCATAACATTTGGCCTCAATTAAAACAATTAATCTACTGACTTCTGAAAGTATCTGATGCAAAAAATGAAGATCAAGAAAAAAAATTAGTATAAATTATTGTCTTTTTTTTACTCCCATAATACTAATAAGACTTGTCAGCAAGCAACCAGTCAAAATAAATAGTGCTAATAACTAGTTTCAAAACCTATCCATGTAATCATATTCAAAATTCATACGATGCAAAAATTGCAAAAAAACTAAATAACAGGGTTATAAAACCAATGGTGTCCTAAACGTTTTAGAAATATGTAAAAGTAGGTGATTGAATTGAAACAGGGGTTATTTTATGATTATTTAGAAAAGAATCCCCTGTATGCAGAGATTTGGCTTCACTTTTGGCGGTTCATCAAATGGTTTATCAAGCCATTCCTGCAGGTTTATTTTAACAAATATGTTAAGCCTTATAAAAGCGACCAGGTTTGAGAGGTGCCACTTATATTTAGCCATAGCCTTGAACGCTTTTAAGATAAGTATGGTAATCAGAGCGGTCCATATTTGTATCATCACGGCATTTTCAGTAGTTCCCACAAATGATTTAATATGCAGGTTCTGCTTAATTTCCCGAAAGAAAATCTCAATTTGCTATCTGCTTTTATAAAGTTCGCTAATGGTATTGGCTGTCCATGTCATTTGATTGGTGATGAGTTCTATGGTTTGCTGGTTCTTCTCATCCCAGATGGCTACCCTTCTGAGCCTGTTACCATATTTCTTCTTAGAAGCAGGGGTTTTAAGTTCAATTAACTCATCCATGATGATGTTCTGGTGCCTGTTTTCCGGCAATAGGTTTTCTTTCAGGGATTCGTACTGAAGGTTTTCTTTATGTCTGATCACAAAATACACACCCTTGCTGTCCCAGACATTCAGCAGATAAAAATCATTGTAAAAACGGTCCGCTACAATGACGCTTACTTTATGAAGAGGCACCTGATAGGCTCCTTTATTATCGGCTGTTTTAGCCATCTGTTATATTCACGTAAGCTGGCAGGTTACCATCGTAATACAATAAGGTATGCATTTAATAGCTCCTTTGGCTGTTTTGTATTTAGCCCAATCAAATAGGGACAGGCATAAACTGATCGTGGTCGAATCCAGCAAAAAGATTTTGGACTTGATCCTGAACTTTACCTGCTTAAAGCCAGCCTGCTGTCCCAGACTTTGCAACAAGCAGAAATAATAGTCTTTAAATAGGTTATGGTCCCTATGCTTATTCTGATAGCTGACACTGGATTTTGACGGGCCTTTTTGCACGCCCATATGATTTAAATTACCTGTAGCTGAACGGAGTCCATTACTGATGTCACGTACCGATTGACTTTTTGCGAATTAGCAGAACAAAATGGAAACCAAATGCGTCCAGCTGTTATAACCTTATTGTGCTTGTCTGTTCCTTTGCTTAAAGAAAGTTTATTGAACTTCGAACGGTCCAACTTTGAAATAATTTGTGAAAACAACGTTATATTTACTATCGAGAAAGGGGTCGGTTTTTTTTGCACCTCAAAGGTAAACTTTGAGTTAAAAAACCCCCTTTCTTTTTTCAACGTTTAGGACGCCATTGTTATAAAACTTAATTGTTAGTGGTTGCTGTGAATAAAATTTCCGATATTGGTAATGTAAACCCAAATATTATGGAAAGAATAAACAAAAATAATGTCATTGCTGAAGTTATAGCACTTCAAAAGGCGCTTACTAAAGCAGACTTAAAAGTAAAAGAGTTAAATGAAATGATCGCTATGGCCGAACAGCAAATCAAAATAAATAAAATCAAAAAATATCCGGGCAGTTTACCTTCCTGATTAAACTAGTATTTTAATAAGAAATTAATAGTTCGTTTAGATCAGTAAAAATTTTCACCAAACCAATTGATATTAAAACGAGGTATGGTGTATTTTAATCTATATGTTCCTGTTTAGAAATCCTTGGTAGGTCGTGGTAAGTCCAACTTACCACGACCTACCAACTACATGGAGACGATCACCCCATCATAATCTCTATTCATGATGCAGAAACTATCAGGCAAGCAAGATTAAATTCGAATACTTCTATATTAAAAAAAGATGTAGATGATGTAGCAAAATACTGGTTGCTGGATTTTATCCAGATTGCTAGTGATGGCAGTCATACCATTGGCAAGGCTAAAATAGTTGAAGATTGGAAATCTATGTTTTTCCAAAGCAGTCCGGTTTTTGAATGCTTACCTAATGAAATTATATTCAATCGAAGCGGATATGACGCTTGGGAGCAGAGCACATGGTCATTTAAAGAGGAGGCATTCCATAAGAATTATACAACTATGTGGCGAAAAATAAAAGGACAATGGTTTACACAATGTGAATTGTATGTAAAACTCCATTAGTTTGCAAGAAAAAGATTGAATTCTCTTGTAAGTAAATTTTTTATTTATAAAAATAATAAAATACAATAAGTTAAAAATTATCAACTTATAAATCAAAATAATATCTTTATACTTAATGATAAAAATGTTGAATGAGAATATTATTTATAGCGCCACGCTTTCATACAAATCAAGCCTCACTAGTAAATAAATTATTAGAGGAAGGTCATCAGTTGGACTTTTTTGTACTAGGTAAAGGAAACAGTGAGGATTACACGGCAATTAAGCCTAAAGTTATTCCCATTTCTATTATTACCCGGAAATACATTCAATATTTTAAAAAGAAATTAGATATTGTTGAATTTCAACAATTCGCTATTCCAAAACTTTTTCAATATTATGCTATGATTAGAAAGTTCCACCCTGATGTGATAGTGATTAGGGGTGGGCCAGAACCTGTTTATGCTTGGTTTCTATTTCCCTTCCTTTTTTCTAAAACTAAATTGGTTTATTATACACAAACACCTAAGTTGGTAGTTAAAGGAAGTCTTTTGCGAAAAACTTATGACTATTTACTCTCCAATAGATATAAAATTAAATGGTATACCCCGGTATTACATACATCAAATAATACTGAAAAATTAACTGACTTAACTTATATGGAATATTTGCCGTTTTTTATTTATCCGAAAACTGTAGAAATTATTGATAATTCGGCAAATAATACTGTTCATTTCCTGTGTGTTGCTAAATATGAGCCCAGAAAAAACTTAAGTATGCTGATTGATGTAGTCATTAAATTGCATCAAAAACATAAAAACTTTAGATTAACCATAATAGGGAGTACAGGGACTGATAAAAGGGAGGGGATTTATAAAAATATTAAATCAAAAATTGACGGAAATAAATTACAAAATTTCATTAAGTTATTAAAAAATATTCCACATCCTAAAATGGAAGAATATTACCAGAAGCACCACGTTTTTTTAATGCCCAGTATTCAAGAACCAGCTTCTGTTTCACAATTAGAAGCAATGGCCAATGGCTTGGCGGTAATTTGCTCAATAGATAATGGTACTGCACATTATATCAAAGATAAAAAAAACGGCTTTTTAATCGAGGCAACACCAAAAAAACTTGAACAAGCCATGGAAAAATATCTATTACAACCAAGCCTAATAATGAAACACCGGCAGGCAAGTTTGGATTTAGTAAAAACAGATTTTTGTATCGATAAAAATTACGATAAATTCTTGGAAATTATCCAGTCACCTTAGGCTATTAAATATAGCATAATCACTTTAAAAAGCGATTTGATAATCTTAATTTCATTAAATTATCTAATAATATAATGAATTTCAAATAAAAACCAGCAATTATTACTTAATTTGGAATATGTATTTAAGTAATTTCTATGTTACCATCAAAATAATAGTGTAAAATGATTTCTGAACCTCAGAACGATAAATTACTTTTAATCGCATTGAAGTCTGGAGATCAACTTGCGTTTGAAACATTGTACAATAATTACAAAGGCATACTTTATGTATATGCTTATAAAAAGCTTCATGACAGAGAACAGGTTAAAGACATTATTCATGAAATTTTTCTCAGTATTTGGGAAAGAAGGAGAACACTTTCGATAAGAGACGGTTTTGCTAACTATTTATATCATGCCGTTAGGTATAAAGTTATTGATATAATCGAATCAAAATACACAGTAGAAAAATATAAAAACTTCCAGTCTTTTTTAGACAACAAAACAATACCTACAGATTACTTAGTTAGGGAACGGATATTTGCATCAATTATCAATAGAGAAATCGAAAGCTTCCCTCCTAAAATGAGGGAGGTATTTAAACTCAGTCGCATAGAAAACCTTAGCCATAGCGAAATAGCAGAAAAACTGGGCCTTTCTACTCAAAGCGTCAGAAGCCATATAAAAAACGCTTTACGCATCTTACGTGTAAAAATCAACACTTACGCTCCTTTTTTATTCTGGCTATTTATTTAAAAATAATTTCAGTTCCTTACCCCCCTAGGCTTTACTTGGCCGACTATTGTAGTATTAAGGAATTAATATATGGCAATTTCAAATTTCGATGCAAAAAAAATAATCAATAAATATAAAGCTGGGACCTGTACCGCAGAAGAAAAACTACTTGTAGAACTTTGGTATGGGGAGCTACCAGAATTTAATATTGATTTAGATACAGAACTTGTTGAAACTGACCTTAAAGGTGTTTGGCAGAGTTTGAAATCAGATATAAATCCCCATAAACATTTCCTATTTGCAGATTTTCTCATTAAAGCGGCAGCCATATTTTTGGGGGCTATGCTGCTATTGGGTGGTTCATTTTATTTCTTAGGTAAACCTAAAAATGCTATAGTTCATTATGTTAAATCGCAGATCAAACCAGGTGGGAATAAAGCTACCCTTACCCTTGCTGATGGCAAAACCATATTTTTAGATAAGGTAACCAAAGGTCCACTTTTTAGCGAAAAAAGTATTAAAATCACGAAAACTGGTGATGGACAAATTGAATATAGTTATAACTATGCTCAGAAAAATGCAAATACCAACAAAGGAAATCATCGTATTTCAACTCCAGTTGGGGGTCAGTACCAGGTAACATTACCTGATGGATCCAATGCTTGGCTAAATGCTGCTTCATCAATTACTTATCCTATAAATTTCGAAAATAAGGAACGCATTGTTGCTATTACAGGAGAAGTCTATTTTGAAATTGCAAAGAATAAGTCTAAACCATTTAAAGTAACAGTTAATGATATGACTGTTAAAGTGTTGGGTACGCATTTTAATATTGCAGCATACCAGGATGACCCAATAATTTCCACCACTTTATTTGAAGGTGCTGTTGAAATAAAAACGGCAAAAGACGTAATGAGGTTAAAACCCAGACAAATGGCTAAATGGAATAAAGGCGAGGAGAAAATTAAACAAATGCCTGCAGATTTGGAACAAGCATTAGCATGGAAAAACGGATACTTTGCATTTAATGACGAGAATATAAAAAGCATTATGCTCAAGTTGTCACGCTGGTATGATTTTGAAGTCGTCTATCAGGGTAATATTGCTGCGTTGAACTTTAGTGCCAAAATATCCCGGAGAAGCAACATTACCGAAGTTTTGGAAATATTTCAATCAACAGGAACGATAAAATTTAAAATCAAGGGAAGGAGGATCATCATTACTCCATAAAAAGATAAAAATAAAACATATATGGAAACCTATTTAATCTCAACACTTTAAAATTTATTTCTTTAGAATATTCGATTACTATTGAAAAATTAAACTGAACTTAAATAAGCTTAAAGGTTGCTACTGACTATTCAATAAGAGCGACATAAGAAAGAAGCCGTAATAAGTCTAGTGCTTAAAATAAAAATCAACCGAAGCTTTATAAACTTTTAAAACATATATATACCAATGAAAATAGAACTAAAAAAGGAACCACTATTTTTTAAGCCGTTAATGATATGGATGCTGTCACTATTTCTTTTAATTTCTACACATTGTGCAGCCAGTTCCGCACAAAAAATTACACTCAAAGAAAAGAATACCCCACTTAAAGAAGTACTTAAGAATATTAGACAACAATGTAATTATGAATTTGCATTCAATTCTGAAATCTTGAATAATGCCAACCCCGTAAATGTAGAATTAAAAAATGTATCTCTTAATGAAGCACTTACCAAAATTTTCAAAGTTCAACCATTAACTTTTATAATTAAAAATAATACCGTTGTGATCAAAAAGTTACCTAAAATTTTGAGTAAGGTTATTAAAGAAAAGACCATTGCACAGGAAATAATAACCGGACACGTAAAAGATTTGAAGGGCACACCTTTGCCAGGTGTTAACGTCATGATTAAAGGCACCTCAGTAGGTACGGTAACTGACGAGTTAGGTAACTACAAGCTAAATATTACACAAAGCTCTGTCGCACTTGTATTTAGTTATGTGGGTTACAACCGTCAGGAAGCTGAAATTGCGAATAGAAAAACCGTTGATATCATCTTAATAGAAGAAGCTTCTTCTTTAAATGAAGTGGTTGTAGTTGGTTATGGTACACAAAAGAAGTTAAACCTAACCGGCGCAGTTTCAACAGTTGATTTCACAAAAGAATTGGATAACAGGCCAATTACTAATGCTTCTCAAGCACTCTCTGGAAAAGTATCTGGGGTATGGGTTAGCCAAAATTCAGGTTCACCTGGAAGTGATGGCTCCACGTTAAGAGTTAGAGGCTTTGGAACATTAAACGATGCTAATCCCTTAATATTAATTGATGGTGTAGAAGGGAATTTAAATGAGTTGAACCCAAACGACATTGCTTCTATGACCGTACTTAAAGATGCTGCATCTTCAGCTATATACGGTTCTAGAGCAGCAAATGGAGTAGTATTAGTTACCACAAAAAAAGGAAGCTACAATGCTGCACCTCAATTAGCTTACAACGGCTATTACGGCTTACAAAAACTTGGACGTCGTTTCAATATTGTGGAAAATAGTGCTGAATTTATGACTATATGGAATAAAGCCATTCAGAATAATGGTGGTGATCCACTCTTTCCTCAAGAAGTAATCAATGGTTTTCAAACAGGCGGAGATCCTTTTATTTATCCGAATACGAACTTTTTTGATGAAGTTTTTACCGTAGCACCAATCCAGGAACATAACGTTTCGATAAAAGGCGGGTCAGAAAAAAGCAATCATTATTTATCCTTCAATTATATGAATCAGGATGGAATAATAAAAGAAACCCAATCACAGCGTTTTGGATTAAATTTAAACTTAAATTCTAAAATAACAAACTGGCTGGAAGTAGGAGGGGTAGTTCAGGCAACTAGAAAAGTTACCGAAAGACCTTATGATGATATCAATAGAATCATGTACCTGATGTCGAATGGTGGATATCCATTTACAGCCCCCTATACTACTGATGGAAATTTTGGTGCAACCCAAGCTATGTACCTCAGTGGAATTAATAAAGGGCAGCCAATTGTAGATACCAGAAACCCTTTGCCAGATATGTATAATGGGCTAACTCAATATGCAAATAACTTTATTAAAGGTAGTTTGAATGCAACGATTAAGTTCAGTAAAGACCTATCTTTTAAAACTTTATATTCTGGTCAATTTAACAACAACAGGATAGATCGTTATAATGAAATGAATTTTGCTTATACCAACACAGGTATAAAGACAAGTGTTCTCGATTATCCATCAACTATTAATAATTCCAGAAATAATACAGAGCGTTTTTACTGGGCCTTTTTCAATACATTAAATTACAATAAAACAATTAACAAGGCACACAACATCACAGCAATACTCGGTACACAAGTGGAGGAGGACCAAACAAAAACCATGCTTAGTCAGCGTTCAGGACCACCAAAAGAGGGCTTGCATGAAGTAGATGCAGGAACATTTAATGCAATTGCAAATGGAAATACCACAAGCTGGCGTATGGAATCTTATTTCGGCCGATTGAATTATAATTTTAATGAAAAATATCTATTTGAAGCTAATTTAAGAGCCGACGGTTCTTCGAGGTTTAATTCAGGAAATCGCTGGGGTATTTT
The DNA here is from genome assembly GCF_040544395.1 of Pedobacter sp. CG_S7. Lineage (NCBI taxonomy): Bacteria > Pseudomonadati > Bacteroidota > Sphingobacteriia > Sphingobacteriales > Sphingobacteriaceae > Pedobacter > Pedobacter sp. CG_S7. Next base: position 14,786 of record NZ_JBEONS010000022.1, read on the forward strand.
TCCAGCCTTTTCTGTTGGGTGGCGAATAAGTGAAGAGTCTTTCATGAAAAATGTACAGGTAATTCAAAATCTAAAACTCAGGGCATCATGGGGCCGTTTAGGTAACCAGAACATCAATGGTATTGCCGGTGATTACCCGTATATACAATCCATTACGCAAGATTACGGTACCAGTTATAATTTTGGAGGGTCTCTGGTTCCCGGTGCGGCAATTACAAATTTAGTTGATCGCAACATTTCATGGGAGACCACTGAAAGTACCGATATAGGTTTAGACTTTAATATGTTTGATGGTAAATTGAGTGTTGAGTCCGATTATTTCACCAAAAAAACAGCGGATATCCTGGTAAGGTTACCAATTTCCCAAATTTTGGGTGGTGTGGGTGCACCAGTTGAGAACGTAGGTGAAATGATGAACAAAGGTATAGAAGTAGCAACTACCTACCAGTCGAGAAATGGAGATAATACTTTAAATTATAGAATTGGTGCAAACCTTACTTATATAACCAATCAGGTTACAAAATTTAGAGGTGGCCAATCACCAGATCAATTGTACTTAATTAGAGAAGGTTATTCTTACCAGTCGCTTTATGGTTTCAAATCAATTGGTGTTTTTCAAACAAATGAAGAAGCAAAGGGCTATATGGTAAACAATGGTTATACACCTACAGCAGGAAATTTAAAATATGAAGATGTGAATGGTGACGGCAAATTAAACTATCTGGATAAACAATCCTTGGGAAATACTATTCCAAAGTTCATCTTTGGTTTGAATCTAGGTTTCAGCTTTAAAAACTGGACACTAGATATAGTAACTTCTGGTGCAGCTGGTGTAAATGCTTTTACAAAAAGCAGTTGGACACAGCCATTAGGAATATCTGGTGGTGTAATTACAGAACGTTGGAAGGATGCCTGGACTCCAGAAAACCAAAGCAACACTTTACCTCTCATCAAAATCAATGATACATGGAACAGGTATGACTCCTCTTTTTGGGTGTCCAATCTTTCCTATTTTAAAATCAAAAATGTACAGTTAAGTTATGCACTCCCAAAAAATTTGATGAGTAAATTAAAAATGGGTAGCGCAAGTGTATATGCTAATTTCCAGAACCTGCCAGCTGTTGTTTTTGGCGACTATGAAGGCTTCGACCCAGAGCGAAATACATTTGACAGTGGCGGCAGTCTATATCCTACACCATTTATAAGCTCGTTAGGCATTAATTTACAATTTTAAAAAGGAAAAAATGAAACATATTTTAAGTTTAATATTAGGTGTTGTCGTTCTGTTTTTTGCCTCTTGCAGTAAGGACTTTCTGGAGGTAAAACCTGAAGATAGAATAACAGAAGAAAATTTTTGGAAAAGTCAGGACGATACTTATCTGGCACTATATGGTATTTATAATACCTTGCAAAAACCCAAAGTTTATGGCTATGGCGGTGGCTTGGATGCCGCAACACCCAATGCTTTCCAGTGGGCACATTGGGAAGGAATGGAAATGCAAGTAGGTAACGGTTCCATTCAGGCAGGTGATGCTGGAATTGTAATTGATAGATGGAGGGATTGTTATAAAGGCATCAACCGAGCTAATTATTTTTTAGATAACGTTGAGAAGGTACAGATGGATGATGCTTTAAAAATGACAATGAAAGGGGAGGCTTATTTTTTGAGAGGGGTATTTTATGCGCTTTTGGCAGATAGTTATGGTGGTGTACCCATTATCACTAAAACAATTACTGTAGAAGAATCAAGAAATTTAGAACGCTCAACGGCTACAGAAACCTGGGCGCAGGTGCACATGGATTATGATAAAGCAGAAGAACTGTTACCTATTACTGCGCCCCTAATGGGAAGGGCTACTAAAGGTGCTGTTTATGGAATGAAAATGCGTTCCTATTTATACCAGAAAAACTGGGAAAAAGTTATTGAATACGCTAATAAGGTTATTGGTATGGGAATTTACGACTTGTTTCCAAGTTACCATGGACTGTTCCAGGTGGCTAACGAAAACAATAAGGAAGTTTTATTTGACGTGCAATTTATGAGTGGACCTTTCTCTCAAGGAAGCATATTCGATCGCTATTGGCAGCCTCAAAACTTGAAGTATGGCATTATTGGTTCTAACTCTGTCGTTCCTATTCAAAATCTAGTGGATGCTTATGAAACATTAGATGGAACACCTTTAGATCCAAATCATCCGTATGACAATAGAGATCCAAGGCTAGATTTCACTGTTTTGAGGCCAGGAGCATACTTCCAGGGACAATTATACCCCGATGAAATTAAAAATCATACAGGACAGAAAGTTGGCTTTGCAATAAGGAAATACACTATTGAAGATCAACAAGTTATAGCTTCCCAGTCACCATTAAACTTTATCGTATTAAGATTTGCTGATGTATTGTTAACTAAAGCAGAAGCACTGATAGAAGGACCTAACAAAAATATTACAGAGGCGATCAATTTGATAAATAAAGTTAGAAACGGAAGAAATGACGTTAAGCTTCCAGATTTAGCTTCAGGCTTATCATTATTGCAGGCAAGAGAAAAATTAAGGAAAGAACGGAGAGTAGAGTTCGCAATGGAAGGCTTGTATTGGAGTGACATAAGACGCTGGGAAATCGGCATGGAAATTTATCCAATAGCTGTTAAAGGCCGAAATGGAGAATTGGTAGATACAAAATTTGCAAATGGATACAGCCTGAATAAAAACCAGTTGTTACCAATTCCAGATAGTGAAATTTCTTTAAATCCTAAACTAAAACAAAATCCAGGGTATTAATTTGCATTAAAGTTGGCTTATCAAACAACCTTCACAATTATAGCGGCCTATAAAAGCTTTCCAATTTAATGACGGTAAATTTCCTAAAGTTACTAACTTTAAAAATCAAAATATAAAACACATTAATCCACTAATTATAAATGAAACCAAATCAACCAAACCAAAGAAGAGAATTTATAAAAAAAACTGCTATTGGACTGGCAGCATTTACCATCGTTCCTAGATATGTATTAGGGGGGGCAGGTTTTATTGCTCCAAGCGATAAACTGACCAAAGCCGTAATTGGCGTAGGCGGAATGGGAAGAAACCATTTCCCTTATGATGGCACACAGGTTGTCGCCATTTGTGATGTAGACAAGAGACACATTGCCAAGTCATTACCTATGCTAGATAAAGGAGTGAAAACCTTTAGTGATTATCGGGAATTGATAAAATTACCTGAAGTAGATATAGTACATATTGCGACACCACCACACTGGCATGGAATTATGGCTGTTGATGCTGCCAATGCTGGTAAAGACATTTGGTGTGAAAAACCAATGACCCACACCATTGGAGAAGGTAAAAGAGTGATGGAGGCGGTACAACAGCATGGCAGCATATTTAGATTGAATACCTGGTTCCGTTTTAAAGATAATTTCTATGGAATGGGTACTCCCGTTCAGCCGATTAAAAAACTTGTAGATAGCGGCTTATTGGGTTGGCCATTAAAAGTTACCGTAAGTAAGCATACTGGTTTCGACTGGAAATTTTATTGGGTTGGTAAAGATAATTTACCCGTAGAGCCAGTTCCTTCAGAATTAGATTATGATGCATGGCTTGGTCCGGCACCTTTTAAACCTTATAGTACACACAGAGTACATCAAACCTTCAGGGGTTACTGGGATTATGATGGTGGTGGATTGAGTGACATGGGACAGCATTATTTAGACCCCATTCAATACTTTTTAGGTAAAGATGATACCAGTCCAGTTTCAGTTGAAATTGATGCACCACAACAACATACTGATGCCGTTGGAACATGGAGAAGGATTACTTTTACCTATGCAGATGGTTGTCAGATCATTTTAGACGGTGAGGGTAAAGATACTAATGTACCTTATATAGCAGGCACCAAGGGTAAACTTTATCCAGGATTTAAATCTGACATTCCTGATTTAGAACGTAAATTAGCTGCCTTTCCAGAGCCGGCTCCACAAATGACAGACTTTAATTTTGCTGTTAAAAACAGGAAACAATTTGCTTTAAATGAACAGAATGGTCACCGTTCCTGCACATTAATTAATATAGGATTAACTGCCTTAAGATTGGGTCGTTCATTAAAATTCGACCCAATTAAACAGGAATTTATTGATGATGAAGCCGCTAACAGGCTGATCAATCCGGTAATGAGAGCACCTTATATACTTTCATAACCACATATATATAATTCTGCAGAAACCTTTATTTAAAAAAAATGATTAAAAAGATATTCTTCATCCTGCTGGCTGCTGGATGGTTACAAAATTCAGCGATTGCTCAAAATAGTACTGACCAGCGTACTTTAACTACAAAAATAGCAGATTTACTCGCGCAGCTTCCTGCAAAGGATGCAAAACAACTTCAAGGTAATATGCTTGAAATCTCTCAACTAGGCGAAGAAGGCTATGTTACTTTGATTAATGGCCTCAGCGCAAACGGTAAAGGAAACAATTCTTCATTAGAATATGCTATTGGCGGATATTCTGCTTATGTAATGCAAACGGGAAAAGACCAGGAAAGAAGTAAGAGCGTTAACGCTTATTGTAAAGCTTTAAATAATGCAACAGATAAACAAGTTAAGCAATTCTTAATAAGTCAGTTAGAACTGGTTGGCAAAGACGATGCCATTGCTTGTCTTCAAACTTATTTAACAGACCTACAACTTGCTGATGCTGCCTCCAGAGCTTTGGTTAAAATCAATTCTCCAGCTTCAAAAGCAGCATTATTAAATGCTTTTCCAAAAACTAATGGGCTCGCGCAACTTTCAATTATGGAAGCCATGGGCTTAAGCCAAATCAAGGAAGCAGCGCCTGCCTTAAATCTTGTTGCTGTAAACGGAAACCAAAACCAGGCAAAAGTAGCTTTAATAGCCTTAGCAAATATTGCAGATCCCTCATCAGCACCTATTATGACAGCAGCTGCAGAAAAAGCAAATTATTTCTATGAAAATACTAGTGCTACAGTGGCTAATCTATTGTATGCAGAAGGACTTTTAAAAGCAGGTAATACCGAGCTTGCCATAAAAATAGCAACTCAGCTGTCTGAAAAGTCTTTAGCTAGTAATCAGGTTCATACCCGTATTGCGGCTTTAAAAATCCTTATAGAAAGCAATAAAAATAACAGTACAGCATTGCTTTTAAAGGCAATGGATGACACCAATTCAGCTTTTCGTATGGCAGCTTTAAAATTTGCAATTCCCTACATTACTCCAGCTACAACAGCCCTTTGGCTTAATAAATTGGGAAAAGTAAATACCCAGACGAAGGTTGAAATTATAGATATGCTTGCAATAAGCAAACCGAAAGAAGCTTTACCACAGTTAATTAAATTATTGAAAAGTAAAGATCAGCAATTGAAATTTGCTACAATAGCTGCAGCGGTTCAAATTGGGCAGGTACAGGTATTACCTGATTTGTATAAAGTGATGCGTAAAGGTGATTCAACAACCATTACGGAAGTGAAAAATGCGATCTTAAGGATGAAGGGAAATGGAATTCCAGAAAAAATTGCAGCTTATATTCCTAAGTCAAAACCTCCGGTTCAAATTGCATTAGTTGAAATTTTAGCTTCGCGTGCAGCTAACCAACAGATTAGCAGTATTTATGGCTTACTAAATCATAAAAATCCTGCTGTAAAGCAAGCAGCATATGCAGCTTTAAAGCAGACGGTAACCAATAAAGATCTACCTCAATTGTTTAACTTGTTAAATGAGACAACAGTTCAAAATGAACTAATGGAATTACAGAATGCCATTATTATGGCCGTAAAAGGAACTGAAAATAATGATGCTCAAGTTGATATGGTATTGGAACGCATGTCAGCTGCCCCACAAGAAAAAAAGCTGGTGTTTTATAACATATTAGCCAGTTTAGGTGGTGAAAAATCGTTAAAAGCGATAGCTGAAACTTATAATACTGGTGATGCCCAAAGCAAAAAAGCCGCTGTTACTGCTTTAGCTTTATGGACGGATAATGGTGCAACAGCATTGCTAATGAAAATTAGCCAGGAGTCTAAAGATGCTAATGAGGTCAACAATGCTTTAAGAGGTTACCTAGATTTGGTAAGGACTGCTTCTTATACTGATGTACAACGGTTTTTGAAATTACGTGAAGCAATGGCCATTGCGCAGACTAACGCACAAAAACTGTTAATATTGAAAGATATGGAAAAAGCAAAATCTTTTAATGCAGCAGTTTTTGCTGGAATATATCTTGATGATGCTGCCTTACAACAAACTGCTGCAAATGCAGTGATGAACATTGTTTTAGCTGATCAATCTTATAATGGTGAAATCATTAAACGTTTGTTGAATAAAACCATCAATGTAATTAAAGGTGGGGATAGCGAATATCAAAAAGAAGCAATGCGCAAGTATCTTGTAGAAATGCCAAAAGGAGAAGGTTATGTTGCGTTATTTAATGGAGTTGACCTCCAAGGTTGGAAAGGCTTAGTAGGAGACCCTATTAAAAGGGCAAAAATGGATGCTAAAACTTTAGCTGTTGCACAAGAAAAGGCAAATGTGGAGATGCTAGACAGTTGGAAGGTGATGGATGGCGAATTAAGATTTGCCAGTAAAGGAGAAAACCTGGCTACAGTTAAAAAATATGGTGATTTTGAAATGCTTGTTGATTGGAAAATTATAGATGACAAGAAACAAAATGGTGATGCAGGTATTTATTTGCGTGGTACACCTCAGGTTCAAATCTGGGATAATGCCAGAATTAAAGACGGTGCTCAAGTTGGATCTGGAGGTTTATACAACAATCAATCTAACCCAAGTAAACCACTTACAGTAGCCGACAATAAATTAGACGAATGGAATACATTCTACATTTCAATGAAGGGCGATCGTGTTACCGTTTATTTGAACGGAGTATTGGTTACTGATAATGTGATTTTGGAAAATTACTGGGATAGAAGTTTGCCTATTTTTGCAGAAGAACAAATTGAATTACAAGCACATGGATCTCCTATCGCTTACCGTGATATTTATATAAGAGAAATTCCACGCGTAAAACCTTTTGAATTAACTGCACAGGAAAAGAAAGAAGGTTTTAAAGTGCTTTTTGATGGTACCAATATGCATCAATGGACGGGTAATACAACTGACTATATTATTGAAGATGGAAATATTGCCATAAGACCAATACCGGGTAAAGGATCTGGTGGTAATTTGTTTACCAAAGAAGAATTCAGTGACTTTATTTATCGTTTTGAGTTTCAGTTAACACCAGGTGCCAATAATGGGTTAGGTATCAGAGCTCCACTTAACGGCGATGCGGCTTATGAAGGTATGGAATTGCAGATTTTGGATAACGATGCACCTATTTATAAAGACCTTCATATTTACCAATACCATGGTTCAATTTATGGAACTTTACCTGCAAAAAGAGGTTTTCTGAAACCAATGGGTGAATGGAACTATGAAGAAGTGATTGTGAAAGGACCTAAAATTAAAGTGATTTTAAATGGTACAGTAATTCTTGATGGAGATATTACGGAAGCCCGTAAAAACGGTGCTGCAGATGGCAAGTCACATCCAGGATTGTTACGCGAAAGTGGTCATATCGGATTTCTTGGTCATGGCTCTCCGGTACAATTTAAGAATATCCGAATCAAAGATTTAAGCAAAAAATAACCATTATTAAAATATAAAATAATACCATTCCAAATATATGACTGAAGGCAATAAGGATTCAACTTCTATAAATTCAAGAAGAAGTTTCATTAAGACCACTGCACTGGCTGCAGCAGGATTTATGATCGTTCCTAGACATGTTCTTGGTGGAAAAGGTTTTTTAGCCCCCAGTGACCGGCTTTATGTTGCTGGGATAGGCGTTGGTGGAAAAGGCCAAAGTAATTTAAGTAACATCTATAAAGGGGGAAAAGCAGAAATTGCTTTTCTCTGTGATGTTGACGACCGCAGAGCGGCAACATCAGTTATAAACTTTCCCAAAGCAAAATATTATAAAGATTACAGGGAAATGCTGGATAAGGAAGCCAAAAACATTGATGCCGTTGTGGTTTCAACCCCAGATCATAACCATGCGATGATAGCAATGGCTGCGATGCAATTAGGTAAACATGTTTATGTAGAAAAACCGCTATCTCATGATATCTTCGAAGCTCGTCAATTAACTCAGGCGGCTAAACACTACCAGGTAGTTACCCAAATGGGCAACCAGGGGGCGTCTGGTGATGGAGTTAGACAATTAAAAGACTGGGTGGATGCAGGAGTTATCGGGAAAGTAGAAAAAGTCTATTGTTGGACCGACCGTCCGTCATGGCCACAAGGCATAATGTGGCCTCCCACAACTGCTGAAATCCCAAAAGAGCTAGATTGGGATCTCTGGCTGGGTAGTGCCCCAGAAAAGTCTTATATAGATAAACTTGTTCCTTTTAATTGGAGAGGCTGGTGGGATTTCGGCACTGGAGCCATTGGTGATATGGGCTGCCATTTGGTAGAACCACCATTCCGAATATTGGAATTAGATACACCAACAGAGGTACAGTGTAGTGTGGGAAGTATTTATGTTGATGAATTTAAAAGAGGCTATTTTCCAGATAGTTGTCCACCATCAAGTCATGTTATCATGACATTCAAGAAAACAAAGAAAACTAAAGATGATTTACAAATACACTGGATGGATGGGGGTATTAAACCTGCACGTCCAGAAGAATTAGGAGCCAATGAACCATTTGGTGCTAATGGTGTCTTGTTTGAAGGTACTAGAGGTAAAATGATTTGTGATGTATATGGCGCAAACCCAAGGCTTTTACCTTTATCACGTACCAATGAAGTACGAGTAAAACAAAGTATAGAAAGGGTACCTGGTGGCGTAGACGGCCATTATTGGTCGTGGGTAGAAGCTTGTATTGCCGGTTATGGCAAAAAAGAGCTAAGTTCTCCGTTTGAAATTGCAGGGCCACTTACAGAAACTTTATTAATCGCTAATCTGGCTATAAGAGGAACAGTTGTACAAATACCAAAAGTGACTGGTAAAGGTTTTAATTATCCAGGTAGAGATATTAAACTGCTATGGGATAAAGAAAATTTAAGGGTAACAAATTTTGATGAGGTAAACCAGTTTGTGAAAAGGGAATATCGCCAGGGTTGGAGTTTAGGTGTTTAGCAATAGAATTATGAGACTGGAAAATAAAAACTTACGCGTATTAGTTGTTGGTTGTGGAAACATGGGTTCATCACACGCAACTGCATATCATGAACTAGATGGCTTTGAAATATGCGGATTGGTATCAACAGGAAATAGTAAAGTGGTATTAAATGAAAAACTAGGCGGACAGTATCAACTATTTAATGATTACGAAGAGGCTTTGGAAAAAACGCTGCCTGATGCAGTATGTATATCCACTTATCCAGATACCCATGAAATTTACGCTATTAAAGCTTTTGAAAAAGGCTGTCATGTCTTTATAGAAAAACGACTTGCGGACTCTTTAGAAGGCGCTATACGGGTAGCAGCAGCAGCGAAAGTGTATGGTAAGAAATTATTGGTTGGATATATTTTACGTTACCACCCTTCATGGCAACGTTTTATTGAGTTGTCTGGCGAAATGGGTAAACTTTAGTGATGAGGATGAACCTCAACCAGCAAAGTTCTGGTGCCAAATGGTTGGTGCACCGTAACCTGATGAAAAGTTTAAGTCCGATTGTTGATTGCGGCGTACATTATATTGATGTAATGTGTCAAATGACCCGTTCAAAACCTGTGCAGGTTTCTGCAATTGGGGCCAGGCTAAGTGATGATATTCCAGAAGGTAATTACAATTACGGACAGTTGCAGATCCGTTTTGAAGATGGATCTATAGGTTGGTATGAAGCAGGTTGGGGGCCTATGATCAGCGAAACTGCTTTTTTCATTAAAGATGTTATTGGCCCTAAGGGTTCTGTCTCTATTTTGGCTAAAGAAGCTGGATCAGCAGGGAAATCCGCCTTAATTGATGCACATACTAAAACTGAATCTATTAAAGTACATTATGCTGCACTTAATGAAGACAATGGTTTCGCTAAGCAAGATCTTTGGATTGATTTAAGTGATGAGCCTGATCACCAGGAACTTTGCAATCGGGAACAGCGCTATTTCCTTAAAGCAATTTTGGAGAATATAGATCTTAATGATCCAACAACAGATGCAATTAATAGTTTACGTATTGCCTTTGCCTGTGATAAATCCGTTAGAACTGGTCAAATCATTGCGCTTTAAATAATATAGCCTAATTTGAAAAAATTGAGTAACTAAAACTATTTTCGTAAAGGCTGGTTATAGCGTAACATAAAAGCTGTAAAGATGGAAACAAATAGTGAAATAATTAGTGATTTAAAAGATTTATTATCAATCGTGAATGATGGCAAAGAAGGCTATGAATCTGCTAGTGAGGTTACAGACAAAATTGATTTACAAGGCGTATTTTTAAAATATGCAGCACAGCGCGCGGATTATGCAGTGGAGTTGAAAGCCCATATTGCCACACATGGAGGTCTTGCCGACAACGAAAGTGGTGGTATTTTAGGTGCATTCCACCGAACCTGGATTGACCTAAAGGTAGCCTTGAGTACTAAAATGGATGTTGCTATTCTGAAAGCCGTGGTTACAGGAGAAAAGGCAGCTATAGAAAAATATGATAAATACATAGCTGATTATGTAGACCATGCTGATCATATGCTTTTACTAGAAAAACAAAGAGAAGGTATAGTGACTGCTTTAAAAGAAATAGAAAGTTTACTTCTTCAAAGAGAGTTACATTGATTTTAAAATAAGTAAGCATTAAAACAGTGAGTTAATAAACCTTTTTAATGCTTACTTTCCAGTATTTACCTTAAGAACACGTAATAAATTACCGCCAAGAATTTTATGAATGTCCTTTTCCGGATACTTCAATCTCAATAAAGCTGCTGTTATTTTCGGATAATCTTGAACACCATCCATTTCCAGAGGATAAGATTCAGCTCCTTCAAAATCTACACCACTCACCATTTGGTTTAATAAAACATCATTATGAGTATCAATAACAAATGCCTTTTCATGAAATTGTTTTGTCTTTTGTGCAGACAATTCAAAGGTCTGCAATAGGAGTAAGAATAGTAGTAATCTTTCCATTTCCGAAAGTCAATAATTTATCGAAAAATTATAACAGAATGGATAAAATTTAATTTCTAATATATCTTTTATAAAAAGAGCTCATTCTAATAGAATTGTTCAGATCTATTAAAATCTCCTCTTCAATTAATTAATCATAACATTCTGAATTCCATTTTAAGAACAATACCACTAAAATCGCATCATAACAAAAAGGTTTTTTTACTTAAAAATGCACTTTAAATGCTAACTATAGGTGTTTTTTTAGTAAAAAGTATATATTTGGGAATAAATTAAAAAGCAAAAATGGAAAAATTCACAAAACTTAAAGAACTTATCGCTTCTATTGAGGCAGATATGGAGAAATTTTACAATTCAGGAAATGGTGCTGCAGGAACAAGAGTTCGTAAAGCAATGCAAGATTTAAAGGTTCTTGCTCAAGATATCCGTACCGAAGTAACTGAAAAAAAAAACACAGCTAAATAATTCATCTTAGCTATACATGAAAACAACCTACACTAAAACAGGTTGTTTTCATGTATATAATCTGGGCTTTACATCTGTTCTAAAGGTTTTTAAGCCATGCTTTAACCAAGCTATTTTCACAACATATTTTTTTGATTCAATAATATATAATTAAAAACACTTCATTTAGCAGGTTTTTTATACCTTGTCAGGAGGGCTGTGTCATTATATATTTTGCATCCAGGCCTTTAATAATTTATAAAATGAAATATACACCTGCATCAAACAGATACCAGCAAATGCAATATCGCCGTTGTGGTAACAGCGGAATTAAACTACCAGCCTTATCACTTGGTTTGTGGCATAATTTCGGACATGTTGATGTCCTCGAGAATTCAAGAGATATACTTAAACTAGCTTTTGATCAAGGTATCACACATTTTGATTTGGCAAATAACTATGGTCCACCTCCAGGATCTGCTGAAGAAAATTTCGGAAAGATTCTTCAAGAGAATTTTAATGGCTACCGTGATGAAATGATTATTTCCACAAAAGCAGGATATAATATGTGGGAAGGACCTTACGGTGATTGGGGATCTAAAAAATACCTGGTCTCTAGTTTGGATCAAAGTTTAAAAAGAATGAAACTGGATTATGTAGATATTTTTTATCACCATCGTCCCGATCCAGACACTCCATTAGAGGAAACCATGGCCACACTTGATTTAATTGTGCGTCAGGGAAAAGCATTATATGCTGGTATATCAAATTACGGTGCAGAAGAGGCTAGCAAAGCTATCCAAATGCTGAAGGAAATGGGAACACCATGCCTTATTCACCAACCGAAGTACTCCATGTTCGAGCGTTGGCCAGAAGATGGTTTATTAGACATATTGGAACAAACAGGGGTGGGCTGCATACCTTTTTCGCCTTTAGCACAGGGATTATTAACAAATAAATACCTTAACGGTATACCTGCAGATTCTAGAGTTGCAAAAGCACATGGATTTCTTCAGGCCAACCAGCTTACAGCAGAAAAATTAGATCAGATTAAAAAACTAAATGATATTGCTGAATTGCGCGGACAAAAATTAGCTCAAATGGCATTATCATGGCTATTGAAAGATAATAGAGTAACCTCTGTTTTGGTTGGCGCAAGTAAACCAGCGCAATTGGCAGATTCTTTAAAATGTTTGGAAAACTTGGATTTTAGTACAGCAGAATTAACATCTATAGACAATATTCTTAATCAGAAATTGCTTTCTTAAGCTATATTACTAGACGGAAATGCCTAATGGCAATACCCTGAGCCGATTTTAACATCAACTCAGGGTATTAATTCTCAAGAGAATTACTTTTGCTGGCCATAATCAAAATTTATCATCCAATAAATGCCGAATTTATCTTTGAAGGTTCCGAAATAGGCATTCCAAAAGGTATCTGCCATGGGCATCTCAATAGTACCACCAGCGGAGAGTCGATTAAATAAGTGATCTGCTTCATCCTTATTTTCAGGATGAAGAGAAATATAATTATTATTACCCTCTATAAGTTTCTGACCCATTGATGGGCAGATATCAGACCCCATTAGGGTATATCCTTCGGCAATGGGTAATGAAATATAAAACACCCGGTTTTTTTCTTCTTCTAGAAGGTTTTCCATACCAGGTGCATCACTCATCCTGCTGATGCTACCCTGGAAATCACCCCCAAATATAGATTTATAGAAATTGAAAGCTTCTTCGGCATTACCGTCAAAGTTTAAATAAGGACTCATCTTTGCCATAACTTTAAATTTTTGAATTTTATATTAATGATTTAGCGATTTAAAATAAATGCACGTAAATTAAAAGATCAAATTAATAAACAATAAACAAGCTTCATTGTTTAAAACAAACAACATAAATTTAATTACCTCGTTACGGTATTGGATATTTTGGTGCCATTACCGAATCTGCTTCATCGTTAAAAAACGCATAAATAAGAAGTTTATGGGCAACTATAAGTCAAAAATCCTAACAGGAAAAACGGTAATCATTATTGATGATGGAATGGCAACAGTTTGAAAAAAGAACCACGTGCAGTGAAATTTGCAGCAGATCGAGCAGAAAAGTTGCTATTTAAGTATTATTGAGAAGATCAGAGCCAACTGATTAACTAATTGCAAGTGGTGCTGATATAGCATTTATTGCAGACGATAATCTTAAAAAATACCATCTTATCGCATTGATTATGCTTTTATTAATATTATATTAGAAATATGCCATATCAATTCAAAGTTATTGAGTTATGAACATCTTAGTTTTTGGATTACCCGGTAGCGGAAAGACCTTTTTTGCTAGTCAGCTAGCTTTAAAAATTAATGCCTTGCACATTAGTAGTGATGCGATTAGAAATGAATTAAAACAAATGGGCAAGTATGACGAAAAAACTAAAATTGCTATTTATGATGCAATGCTTGAAACGATGAAAAAGGGTATAAAGAGCCAAATAAATACAGTTTTAGACGCCACTTTTTATAAAGGAAACATTCGTAAAATTTTTAAAGAAAAATGCCAGGAACTTCATAGTCCCTTATATTTTATTGAAATTAGTGCAAATGAGGCGCTGATTAAAGAACGGATTGAAAAAAAAAGGCCTAATAGTGAAGCTGATTTTGACGTTTATTTAAAAGTAAAAAATGAGTTTGAGCAATTAAAGGAGAATCATTTAGTGTTACATTCAGACCAGGAATCTATAAAAGACATGCTGGAAAGCGCATTGAACTATATTAAATATACCAGTAATGGAGCAGCGAGAGATTGATAAACTTATTAAGTGCAAAGATTTGCAAGAGCCTGAGCACCAACCAATTTTAGTTGAAACCCATATCTCATGGGTCATCCTGGCTGGCAATTATGCCTATAAGATCAAAAAACCTGTAAAATTTTCCTTTCTTGATTTTTCTACACTTGAAAAAAGAGGCTACTATTGCGATCGTGAAGTATTGTTGAACAAACGCCTGGCTGCTGAAATGTATTTGCGAACTATTCCAATCTTTAAGCGTGATAGAGAAATTTCCTTTAGCAATCAAGATGGTGTATTAATTGATTATGCGGTGCTAATGATGCGGATGGACACCAACATGGAAATGGATAAACTCCTCCTTAATGACCAAATAAGTGAAGTTGCGATAGAAAAGTTAGCAATTAAAATTGCGGAATTCCATCGGCAGGCTAAAGTTATTGACCATCATAGTCCTATTGAAAGCTTAAAAAACAGGTTTAATGATATTGAAGATATTGCGGCAAATGTCCTGCATCACCTGGGAGATACCTTCACTTCAATTATTCAAGAATCTGTAAAAATATCAAATTATTTTTTGGATAAGTATCAGGATATTTTCGCTGAAAGAACGCTTAATGGATTTGTACGGGACGTGCACGGCGACCTCCATACGGGAAATATTTTTTTATATCCAGACCCGGTAGTATTTGATTGTATAGAATTTAATGATGAATTAAGGCAAATGGATGTTTTGGATGAAATTGCTTTCTTATGTATGGATTTGGATGCCTATTCCAGAAGCGATTTAAGTGAATACTTTTACAAAAAATACGTTCATTATTCGGGCATTAAGGAAAACAATAAAGCGCGCTTACTTTTTGATTATTATAAATTTTACCGTGCCAATGTTAGAGCAAAAGTTTACATGCTTAATGCAGGAAAAACAAAAAACCAGCTTTTAATGGAACAACAAATAATACCCGCTACCCGCTATTTAAATTTGTTAGGAAAATATATGGTTAATTTGGCGGTATTGAATGATAGGAATCATCAGGAAGGCTGATCTTTCCAAATCCTGTGCATCCTTCTGAGATCAAACCACCTGTTGACCTGGAAGAGGTTTTTCTTCCAGAAGAAGATCTAGAAATTATACTTTGGGAAGATTTCTATTTATTTTTTTGCTACTAATCTTTTTAATTGTCCTAGAAATTGTCTTCCGATAGGGATTTCAATCTTGTCAATTTCAACGTCATTATTCGTAAAAGCTGTCAATTTATTTATGGATACAATAAAGGATCGGTGTATTCTAACAAACAAATGACATGGCAATATATATTCTAAGGAAGTAAGCGATTGTTTGACCAATATAGGCGGATGCAGTTCTGTGTAAATTTTAATATAGTCTTTAATACTTTCCACATAAGTAATCTCATCCAGAAATATTTTCACCATTTTTCTATTCGTCCTAAAAAATAATGATCCACGAATCATTGGCAAAGCATGTCCCTCTTCACCGTGGTTCACCATATTCACTAACTTATTCACTGCAATTAAAAAGCGTTCTATACTTACGGGTTTTAACAAATAATCTACAGCGCCAAGTTCAAAAGCTTCAACAGCAAATTCAGGACTAGAAGTAATAAAAATAAATTTAGGAGGATGCAGTAAGGATTTTATAAAACTTGTTCCAGGTAAATTGGGCAATTGTATATCCAGAAAAATCAGATCGACCCTTCCAGTTTGCATAAAAGTCATTGCTTGAAAAGCATCATTACACGTACATACCACTTCAAGTTGTTCTACCAATCTGATGTACTGTTGGATACATTTTAAAGCATTAGGATCACCATCTACTAGTAGGCATTTCCATATCATTAGTCAATTGATCTAATTATAGTCTCATACACATAAAATAGTTAAACACAAGACCTGATCTATTGTTTAGTTCTTGATAAAAAAAGCAAAGCATTTACATTTATTAAAAAAAAGAAGGTCAGTAACTTGTTTAAGTGGACAAGCTGCAATTTATTGCGCTTAAAGCAGCATATAGCTTTATAAATGTTTTATAAATCCAGTTACTTTGTTTATGAATACGACACTATTTTCGGGGATAAAAACTTATTATTTTTACTCAGAAATAAATATAAAATCATGAAAAAGTTAATAATCCTATTGTTTGCTGGTGCAGTAATGCTTTTTGTGGAAACTAAAAGTGCATCGGCGCAAATAAAACTGGCAGAAATAGAAATTTTTGGAACAACGAACAAGACCGCAATTTCTGAAAAAGTAACAAAATCATTTAATCAAATTTTTAAAGATGCAGAATCACCAAAATGGTATGTGTCTAATAAGCAAATCATAGTAAATTTTATACTGAATGATCAAAGGAACAAAGCCGTATTTGAAAAAAATGGCCGACTTGTTTACAATTTAGTATTTGGGGTTGAAGGACAAATGCCTGCCGAGGTTAGAAAGGTTGTTAAAAGTAAATATTTTGACTACAAAATCAATTCTACTGTGAAAGTGAATACAGAAGGTAGAAGTATTTGGATAGTCAATATTTCAGATCCAAAAGAGATCATGGTGCTAAGGGTTGAGGATGGTACCATGGATGTTATGGATAAATTTGTGAAT
This sequence comes from Pedobacter sp. CG_S7, assembly GCF_040544395.1. Classification (NCBI taxonomy): domain Bacteria; kingdom Pseudomonadati; phylum Bacteroidota; class Sphingobacteriia; order Sphingobacteriales; family Sphingobacteriaceae; genus Pedobacter; species Pedobacter sp. CG_S7. The sequence continues at coordinate 31,770 of NZ_JBEONS010000022.1, forward strand.
AGTGGGGTTTAACCTTTGTTAAACCTTGCCATGTTTCTGGCACGCGTATAATACAGACCTTGTAGCGACTTTGTTTGCTTGGAGCGCAACCAAGTCGCTACGAGGTCGGTACAAGGTCGGTACAATGTGCCTACCACGTGCCTATCAGTTACAACGCAAATATCAATTTCGTATTAATTGAGGAAAAGAGGAAGATAAATCCTATCTTTCAAGTAAGTTCACAGAAATTAGTAGAATGGCCGCATTTAATAGGCTTATCGGTTCTTTTTTTGTGTAAATAAAAAAGCTTTAAATCAAAATTTTTATTGATCAGGAGTATGGCTATTATATTACTAAATAATTTATGAAACACGGACTACTAATTGACATGGATGGGGTAATTTATAGTGGAGAAACCTTAATTGAAGGAGCTGATAAATTTATTAGTGACTTACAAAAGCATGGTATCCCATTTACTTTTATGACCAACAATAGTCAGCGGACAAGACTAGATGGGGTTAGAAAGCTTAAACATCTTGGCATTGACGTAACTGAAGACCAGATTTATACCAGCGCTATGGCTACGGGAAAATTCCTTGGCGATCAGGGTGCACAAGGTACTGCATACGTTTTGGGTGAGGGTGGTCTGTTAACCAGTTTACACGAAAATGGGATTAGTTTAGTGAATACAGATCCTGAATTTGTAGTGTTAGGAGAAGGCAGAAATTTCACCTTAGAAATGGTACAACGTGCCGTAGACATGATATTGGCAGGTGCCAAATTTATAACTACCAACAGGGATCCTTCACCAAAAAAACCAGGATGGAGCAACTTAGGTATTGCTGCAACTACCGCCATGATTGAAGAAGCTACAGGCCGGAAAGCATTTGTGACCGGAAAACCAAGTCCGGTAATGATGCGTTCTGCAAGAAAATATTTAGGATTGGAAACAGCGGAAACAACTGTGATAGGGGATACCATGGAAACAGATATTCAAGGAGGGGTGCAAATGGGTTATAAAACCATTTTAGTACTGTCTGGTATTGCAAAAAAAGAAGATTTGAGCAGGTATGCTTTCAAACCAGATTTAACGGTAAGTTCTGTAGCTCAAATTGCAATGCCATTAAAATGGTGGTAAAGTAGCCTGTTTACCCTATTATAGTCAATGGTAAAAAAGTTATGGAAACCTTAATGAGTATTCAACACAGTTATTCATTTAATAGCACTTGTAATTTTTCAAAAAATAAACCAAGATGAAAACCATCCACTAAGGCGTGATGAACGTGAAGCCCGAAAGGCATTTGCTTTTTTCCGTTTTCTTCCACAAGTTTTCCAATAGAAAATTTCGGACAACTGTCACCTGATTTTAGTTTAGAAGCTTGAGACACTGATGTAAAATCTAACCAGGGCAAGGCAGAAAAATGAATAATATTCTCTTTGTTTTCGGCAGTAAATAAGCCTGAAGTACTTTTAACCCTTGCAATTTCCTCCTTAACAGCTATGTTAAACAATTCAAAATCAGGGAAGTATTTCATGTATGAAAATCCAAAAGTATGATCTGCTCTTAAAACTGTTGCAGAAGCATCTATACAATCGTAAATATACACTTCCTTGTTTTCAATTCTATACCTGAAATTTTCTATGGCATTTACAGCAATTAACGTTTTATGTAAATAATAATTAAAAAAAGAAACACCAAGTTCTTTAGCACGGAGATAGGCTCTGGTGCAGTCTAATTTAACAGTTACACCATAATAAGGTTCATCAAACTCTTTAAAGAAATGATAATGTTCTTTTCTGTTCCAACTGTTTAAATCTAATTTTTGCTTCATTATTGTATTTCAGAATTTACATTCATTAATTATGGAAAAAAGTTTTTCAGCTGGCAGCTATCAATAATTACACCAACTCTTAGTTTTGTCATGATTGCATTTTCAAGAATATGTTGTCTAATTACATGCTGCGACGTTGATTTTAAAAAATGATTTTGAAATCCCTGGTAGGAGAACCATTAGAAAAGAGGGGATTTTTTTATGGTTCTTGCTTAATAGCACAACAGATTGTAGCATAACGCTACAATTTATTAATTCTTAAAATAATTTAAATTACTGAATTTCAATCAATTAGCAATTAATATTTTTTTAGGCACCATTATATAGCATACCCTAAACATAATTAACAAGAATTTTAATTGATTTAAAATAAATATTATGAAAAAGATCATCTTATCAGCAGCATTTTTAGCTGTAGCAGGTTTAACCTCAGTAAAAGCAAGCGAAATCAAAAATCCAATTAAAATTGCTGTATATCAAGATAGCACTACCAAAACTCCGGTTGAGTTGAAAGATCTCCCAGAGCCAGTGCAAAACGTTTTAAAATCAGAACAAGCGAAAGATTTGATACCAGTAGCAGCATTTTTGGTAGTCAATGCAGATAAAACCGAGTATTATCAAATAGATGTTAAGAAAGGTGAAGAAACTGGAGCTATTAAAATTGACAAAGATGGTAAAGTGATTCAATAATCACCTTTTAGCTATCATCATATAAAAAAAGCCGGAGTGATCCGGCTTTTTTTATGATTAATAAATCTTATTTATAATTTTTTATATCCTATCCAGTCTTTTTATTTTAGAAAGACCGAATAAATGCTATTCTAATCATTCTAAATTGTATGTCATACCTGGGCTATGATTTGATAAAGTAATTATCATTATTGTAGACGCAGTTACTTTAATAATTTTTATAAATAGCATTTTTTACTTCATATAACTTCCGAATAATCGATATTCAGATTAGCATCTAATATTGTATCTGTTAATGATTGGGTGTAAATTCATTCTTTAGCTTATTATTATCAAATTTAAATGATAAGCTATTTTCGCTGTCAATAAGGTTCACCTTTTTGCCCATCTTTTTTTGGATTACCTCAAAATGGTGTAATTCATTCTGGCTAACTAAGGAAATGGCGTCACCTGCTGTGTCAGCACGGCCTGTTCTGCCAATGCGGTGAATATAATCTTTAGGTGATCGGGGCAACTCATAATTAATTACAAAAGGGAGGTAATTAATGTCAATTCCTCTTGCCATTAAATCTGTGGCCACTAATACCCTAAGCTTGCCTGATTTAAAATGATTTAATGCTTCGGTTCTGGCTCCTTGACTTTTTTTGCTATGAATGGCTTTTGCATCAATATTATTTTTACGAAGCTTGTTAACTATGGCTTCCGTTTGGTGAACCGAAGAAGCAAACACTAAAACTTGCTTCATTTCATGATGATTAATTAAGTAACGCAAAAATGGGCCTTTCTTTTCATCCGAAACTATATAAGCAACCTGGTTGATCAGATCAAGAGAATTCTCTTCAGTTTCTATTTTAATAACCACCGGATCGTGCAATAAGATTTGGTGAATGTGTTGGAGATCATTATTTAAAGTAGCAGACAACAATATATTCTGACGTTTTTCAGGTAAAAGAGAAATAATTTTGTTGACTTCTTCTTTAAAACCTAAGTTCAGCATCTTATCAGCTTCGTCCAGCACCAATGTTTCAATAGTAGATAGGTGTACTGCATTTGAATCAATTAATTCCAATAGCCTTCCTGGTGTAGCTACAAGCACGTTTACACCTTGTAAAGCCATCATTTGCGGGTTAATGGAAACACCACCATATACGGCCAATGTTTTAATAGACTGAGGAAGTGCCTGACTAAAAGTCTGGAAAACATCTTTTACCTGTTCTGCCAGTTCACGTGTGGGCACTAAAACCAATATATTGGCGTGACGGTTTTTTACGCCGAATGTTTCTTGTAAATTCATTAAAAGTGGCAAAACATAGCTTGCAGTTTTCCCTGAACCTGTTTTAGCTATTGCTAAAACATCTTTTTTATTTAATATAGCTGGTATAGCAATTTGTTGAATAGGGGTGGGTACTGTAAAATTCTGATTTACCAATGCTTTTAATAAAGCAAGTGATAGACCTAAGGATGTAAAAGGCATATTACTTAATTTTTGGTGTAAAAATAAACAAAAATCGTTGTTATCCTGTTCTTCCTTTAAATAATCAAGGCGGTAATGTAGGAGAAGTAATTCATTTATTAAATGACTATACACTCGAAGGGGAATTATGACAACAAATGGAGGTAAATTTAAATGCCTAGTTTCTACCCCATATAACTCCGCCAAATCACTATCTAGCATAACTTTTTGCCCCCTGATATAATAGATTTTATTCATGATGATTTCATCAGGAACTATTATTCTGTTATTTTCTTCACTCATTTCGTCCAATTTTTATAAATAACAAGTCTGCTTTTCTAGCTTACAGGCTTAAAATTATGCCTAAATATTAAATAATTGCTACTTTCTTTTTTAACAATGCCATGTTTGCACCAACCTTTATATCAAGGATTTTAGCAAAGTGCTGGGTTGTTCGAATATTGGTATTCCCGACTGAAATAACCTTTCTTAAAGGTACACTGTTGAACAGCGTTACCTTTGTGGCAAAGATATGGCGTGCAATGTGCGATGTTAGTTTTTCACAAATTTTACACCGATACTCAATCTCCTTCAGGTATTCGTTCATTTTTTGATTGCTTGGAACAGGAAGCACGGAACCCTTCTTAAGACATGCTGGATGGTTTTTATACTTTTCGATGATGTTGATGGCAGAAGGCAACAATGTAATTACAGACCTGATATTGGTTTTCTGGCGGTTCTAGATGATCCAGCATTTGCCATCAATGCCCTTGTTAATATTGGCGTGCTGTAGTTTTTTACATCGGCATAGGCAAGCCCCATACAATAGCAAAAAAGAAATACATCCCTGATCATATCCAGCCTTTCGAAAGCGAATTTTTTGTTCGCAACATATTCCTCTTTCCACAAGAGACTCTACCTTTTCATTATGCTCGATAATGGCCTGTATCTAGATCTGAGACTTTATTCTTTTACCCAAAAACATGTTCTTTATGGATTCAACCATAATCTCATGTCCAGATTTAAGTAGTTAGATGTGTGCATTCCCACGATCTAACAGTTGCAGATTCTGCTCTTTCCCGTTGATCGTAATACAGAGATAGAGGGTGCAACTCCCTTTGTATAGTTCTTTTGCTTCTTCATGTAGAAAAAACTAATCACCTAATTACTCACCATTTTATTTGCGATTAATTAGATATTTTGGGTTTTCCCGGTAAACAAAAAAGCTTGCAATTATTTGATTTGCAAGCTTTTACGTATTTTTGATACTATTGTCTGTGATCCCGCTGGGATTCGAACCCAGGACCACTACATTAAAAGTGTAATGCTCTACCAGCTGAGCTACGGAATCATATTTTCTTTTTGATGAGGATGCAAAGATAGAACTTTTCTTTTAAGCACGAAATAATAAAACAAAAAGTTAAATAAAGCGACTGTAACCTACTGATAAACAGAAACAATAAATTATGCTTCACCCATAGTAGGTAAATCTCCATTTCGCCATAAGAATCACCTAATTCCCCTTCCACTTTCTTCTTCCCCTTGCAAGAAGACTAAACATAAGCCCCCGCTTTAAAATAGGAATTTTTGAAAGCTTTTTGTATTTAATTTTTAATTCGAAATTGTAATAACATTCAGTTTCATTATCTCGAACCTTAAACATCAAAGTAAACGTTTTGCCTAATTGATAATTTGCATCTTGAACTGGATCTTTCCCATTATCTATTTTCACAAACAGTTTCTTGTTCTCCAAACGAAAAGCGAAGATATCATCTTCCCATCATGAATTTGCACGAAAATGATATGAGGCTTTACACCAGTAAATGAGTAACACTTGCTTTTATCGTCTTTTTCTAAAGCCGGATTTATACCTGTACCAGAAAGGAGATGGAAAACAGAAGACGCAATACCACTCTGTAAACTTTCGTTAAGATCGTAAAACTCACACTCTCACCTCCACTTATCTTAAAGCTTCGTGCTTTTCGTTTCACGATTTTAACCGCTGGCTGATACCATGTTGACCAGAATATTTAAATAAAGCAACTGTAAACCCTTATTGTCGTAGTCCACCAGACTTAAACAAGTCATAAGCGGTTTGGTAATTAGCTATGGCCTTAGAGATAATTAGTTTCGGAAATACTGCTGGTATTTGCTCATTTTTAGCTTTGTTATATATATAAGTTTCTACTTTCCTCTGTGGGCTCAGTATAACCAGACTATCAGATTTCATATACACCAACTTTTGATAAGTACCCAATAAGACTCGAGGTTGATATGTTGGGTCCAAAACATTTTGTCCATAAAAATTACTCTCATATTTCCAACCCATCAGCGACCAAAGGGTAGGGAAAAGGTCAATCTGGGAACTCATTGTAGAAATATTCTGCTTTAATTCACCCTTAACATTTAATATCATACAGGGTATTTGGTATTTAGACAAATCGATTTCGTTTTTACCTGCACTACTGGCACAGTGATCTGCTATAATAATAACGACCGTATTGTTATACCAGGGTTTGGTTTTTATCTTTTTCAAAAAACTACCAATGGCATAATCAGTATATCGCACAGCACCTTCACGATTAGTTCCTGAAGGAATATTTATTTTTCCATTTGGATAAGTAAAAGGACGATGATTGGAGGTAGTCATTACAAAATTATTAAACAGCTGGTGTTGCTTAAATTTTTTATCCGCATCTTCTATTACTACGTTCAATACATCTTCATCGCAAACACCCCATGCATTCTCAAATTTAACTTCTTTATCGGTAATAGGCGTTCTTGTAGCCGGGAAATCATCATTCAGGATCTTTCGTCCGCGATCAACAATGTTATAACCATTATTACCAAAATAATGGTTCATGTTATCAAAGTAACCGTCACCCCCATAAAAAAAGGTGCTGATATATTTTTTCTGATTAAATACATGACCGATACTAAAAAGTAGTTCGTTTTCTGGTCTTCTAACAATACTACTTCCAGGTGTTGGTGGGATAGAAAGCGACAAGGCTTCCATGCCCCTAACAGTACGGGTGCCAGTGGCATACATATTACTAAAGAAAATACTGTTTTTTGCAAGTGAATCCAGAACTGGAGTTAAGTTTTGTGTATTTCCATAATAAGCCATAAAATCTGCACTCAAACTTTCCACAGTGATCATGATTACATTTGGCCGGTAAGTGGAATTTCCAGCATCAATTGTTCTGGAAATGGAAGAAAATGGTTTCTTAAAAACAGCATTACTTTTCTTCAATTCAGCTCTGATCAGTTCAAAAGCTTTATTGTTATCTATTAAGTGATAAAACTCCCGATAATTCAATTCATTGTTTTTGAAAGCAGCAAAAAAAGAATAAATACCAGCCTTACTCAATTCATTTGCATAACGGTTGCGACTATTTTCAGTCCAGGAGTTTTTGACAATCAATCCATAAAAACATAACAACAAAAAAAGACATCCCGTGGTATATAAGCGATATTTTAATGGAGTGTTGGATTGGAAACTACTTTTGAAAACATTTAGCTTATAGAAAATAAAACTCAAGCCAAAGGTGGTCAGTAACATTCCTCCTATTAAAATAGGTAGTGGATAAGATTCATTGATATTATTGACTACTTCATAGGTATAGATAAGATAATCAACCGCTATAAAATTAAAACGACTTTCAAACTCCTGCCAAAAAGTAAGTTCAGCAAAAAAAGAAAACAAAGAAAGGAATACAAAAAATGAAAACAGTACTATAGTGAAAAGCTGGTTTACTTTATGTGAATTAAACCTATTGGGTATAACCAAGAGGTACAAGCTATATGAAAAAGTAAGAAAAACAACAGTTCCAAAATCGTAAAAAAGACCTGTGAGGTAAAGTTTTAGGATAGCTGTTATTCCAAAAGAGGTTTGTTGACTTGCAGACAACAATAATGTCGTTCTGATTAAGAAGGAAGAAATTAAAAAGTAAAGTATATACCCAGTAAAAATGCTGTATCTATTTTGCAGGAAATTTTTAAACATATTTAATATTTGATTATAAAAACATAGCATCCAAACCTGTAGAAAATTTGAAGTTATAAAACAATTCTTTTGCCGCTACCAGCTGATCTTTTAGCTGCATCAAGAATTTCCATGACAATCATATTGAACTTTAAGGAAGAAAGATCATCACTTGGTTGAAGTTTATGATTGATTATCGCCGCTAGGTAAACCATAGGATCATTAAAAGGAATGGTCATTGGTTCCGCTTTTTTAGCGTCCATTTTATTTTCACCAATGCGACTATTAATATTAACATTATCCAGCGCATGAAGATATCCTGTTTCTCCAAATACCTCTAGATCTTTGATTGAAAAAGGCCAGTTCCAAGATGCTTCAATCAAACCAGTTGCTTCCGGATATTCCAATATAATAGTTGCATCATCATCAACTTTAGGATATAAATCTGGTTTATAATTCCTGGTAACAGCCGTTACCGCGATGGGTTTATGGCCTTTCATCAGCCAAGTCATCAGTACCGCCCCATAACACCCAAAATCGTTTAGCGCACCCGCACCATTCAAAACTGGATTGGTAAGCCAGCTTAAAAACTCCGGACTACAGCCAATTTCTTTTGGCCCCTGATGTCCATCATGCACAATCATTTTTTTAATCTTTCCGATACTATTCTTATTAATAGTGTTGTAAAGCTCATGATACGAAGGGTACCAAGTCGTTTCATAATTTGTCAACACTTTAATATTGTGTTTAATAGCTAATGCTTCAATTTGTTTAGCTTGCTGCAAGTTAGCCGCTAAAGGTTTTTCAACCATTACCGTAATCCCCAGTGGCGCACAGATTTGAACAATAGCCAAATGTTCGCCAACGGCATTATAACCCAATACGGCATCTGGTTTTTTCAGTACCAATAAATTTTTAAGGTCATCAAAAAACAGGGAATCGGGGATGTGGTAAAGTTTTCCAAATTTTTTGTGTAACTGTTTATTAGGCTCAACAATCCCAACAACATTCACCTCTCCTTTATTAAACTGCTGTAAAACATTGTGTATATGGTCATGATTCAAACCGGCAATAACTACACGCAATTTCTGTTGTGCAAAAACACTGGCAGATAACCCAACGAACAGGAAAAGTACGATCAAAAGTATTTTACAAAATGAAGGTGAATATTTTAGATAAAAGTGTTTCATAAGGCTTATTTAACAATGATGATTAATGTATACATTTATAACTTAAATTCATTCATAAGCGCAGAAAAGCAATTGATTAAACCAAAAAAACAGTTAATTAGAAACTAAGGTAAAACGATCGATTTTACATTTTACAATCTGCCTATTAAAAGCAGATCTATATATTTTAATTCTACCAATACTTAATTGTTATAAAAAATTACTAGGAAATTAAAATTAAAAACCAGGCTTTATCATTGCATTTGTGATAAAGCCTGGTTTAATAACGGCCCGCATATTACAGAGTCTCGTTTGTAGTTTGAATAGTTTTTTCTAAGGCGCGAACGATTGAGTCTTTATATAACAGGAAGTTATTCTGACGTGCCTCATCTGAATCACTTTCTTTAATCGCTATTTTACCACTTTTTATTTCCTGTAATTCATTTTTGTAGAGCTCACTAAATGTATCTGGTTCTTTATTCTTCAATATCCTCACAGTATGTGAATATTTTTCATGGCTATCATTGAGAATCACTAAATTTTTCTCATCGTAAGTATTTAAACTAACAATTCTTATTAACAGCTTTTCTAGCTTTCCTCTTTCTTTTGCGTAACCCATAATTGAGGCAAATATACCAGTTATCCGGAAGATTATACTATGATAAGATCCATATTTTCACCTAGCCTGTTCATCATAGAATGAGAAAGTTCTAACCATATACAAAAGCGCACAAATCTTACTAGATTTACGATGCAAAATCAGGCAAAGACCTTTAACCATTGTTGTGTACACGAAGTTTTAATTCGTTTTTTTTATGTATGTTGCTGTATTATACTCAAATTAATACTAGGCTCCCTTCCTACAGAATAAAAAATTATGTAGTTTAGTCAGACTATTTTAGAATTTATAAAACTTATTGATTAAATATTATTTTGGTATATCAACTACTAACTGCCTTTGAATAAAACAATTAAATAATGTAGATAATTGTTTTACAAGAATAGGTAATGTTATATTAAATTTTTAACTGTGAGCAAAATATACAAGAATCAAGTTGAAAGTGAACGTCTAAAAGCCTTACGCGACTATCAAATTTTAGATAGTATAAGTGAGGAGGAGTTTGATCACTTTACAGAACTAGCAGCGATGATCTGCGAGGTACCAATTTCACTTATTTCATTAATTGATGAAGATCGCCAATGGTTTAAGTCAAAGGTGGGTATTGATATCAATGAAACACCACGCAATATTGCTTTTTGTCACCATACTATACAAACAGATCATATTTTTGAAATAGAGGATGCTACAAAGGATGACCGATTTAAAAACAATGCCTTAGTTACTAATGGGCACAAAATACGTTTTTATGCAGGACAACCTTTAATAGATCCCAAAGGTTTTGCTTTAGGTACAATCTGTGTGATCGATAGTAAACCTAAAATCTTATCAGAGAAACAAAAACGAGGACTATATTTACTTGGAGGCGAAGTAATCAAGCTTATCGTAGAACGGAGACAAAAACAAGAGCTTAAGCATTTCGAAAAACTTTTCCAATTATCAAATGATCTAATCTGCATAGCAGACACAGATGGTTACTTCAAAAAAGTTAATCCTTCCTTTCAAAATCTTTTAGGATGGGATATGGAGACCATACTCCATAAATCTTTTTATGAGCTCGTGCATCCTGATGATCTGGAGCCCACCCAAAATGAGATCCATAAAATAGTTTCTGGCGAAAGCGTTATCAATCTTACACATCGGATTCAAACAAATACAGGTGAATATAAGACGCTACAATGGGCAGCCACACCAGAACCCGGTACAGGTAATTTATTTGCTATAGCCCGTGATGTAACTGATGAAAAAGAAAAAGAGAGAAAGCTCCGTATAAGCGAGGATAGGTTGAAGGTGTTTTTTGAAAACTCGCAAGGATTAATGTGCACTCATGATTTAGAAGGGAATTTTTTATCTGTTAATGAAGCAGGTGCTCACATATTAGGTTATACCCGGGAAGAGCTGATGAAATTGAGCTTGTTTGATATTGTTGCTAAAAAGCATCACGAGGGCATATCTGCTTACCTTGCAGAGATTAAACAAGTTGGACATGTAAAAGGTCAAATGATTACACTTAATAAAAATGGTGGAAATCATATCTGGATGTTTAATAATGTCCTCGAGAAAAACCCGGCGAATGCAATCGACTATATTATAGGGAATGGCATTGATATTACCGAAAGATTTAGTTTGGAGGAAGACCTCAAATATACGAAAGGACTTTTAGAGCAGACAAATAAAGTAGCCAGGGTTGGAGGCTGGGAATTTGACATCCAAAAACAACATATTGTTTGGAGCGCTGTAACTAAAGATATTCACAGCGTTGAAAGTAATTACCAACCAGAACTGCTAACTGCTATTGATTTTTATAAAGAAGGCGAAAGCAGGGAGAGCATTAAAAAAGCGATCAATGTTGCTATATGTGAAGGTAAATCCTGGGACCTGGAATTAGAAATTATAAATCAGAAAAAGGAAACACTCTGGGTTAGGTCTTTGGGGAATTCAGAATTTATCAATGGAAACTGCAAAAGATTATTTGGAACGTTCCAGGATGTAAATGAAAGTAAACTTGCGAAAATTGAATTAAATGCATCTAAAAAATTACTAGCCGATGTGCTCAATGCCGCCTCCACCGTTAGTATAATAGCTACCGACGTCAATGGTATGATAACACTTTTTAATTCTGGTGCAGAAAGGCTACTTGGTTATGCTGCCGAAGAGATGGTTAGAAAAAATACACCTGCTATCTTGCACTGCCCTAAAGAAATATCCAGACGAGGGGAGGAATTAACAAAAGAATTTAACCTTCCGATTTCGGATTATAGAGTTTTTGTTCATCTAGCTGAATCCCAAGGCTCTGAAAACAGGGAATGGACATATCTAAGAAAAGATGGGGCCAAAAGGACGGTTGCATTAGTGACCACTGCGATAAGGGATGCAAATAACCTGATAATAGGTTACCTTGGTATTGCAACAGATATCACACAGCGGAAGCTTATAGAACAAGCTTTGCTAACAGAAAAATCAAGGCTATCCGCATTTGTAGAACATGCACCAGCGGCAGTTGCTATGTTGGATAAGGAAATGAAATACCTTGCTGTAAGCAATAAATGGATACAAGATTACCATCTTCAGGAACAAAAGGTAATTGGTATGTCCCATTATGATGTTTTCCCTAACCTGAATCGGGAACGCATAGAAAGGCACAAACTTGTTTTACAAGGAGAGGTACTGCGAAAAGAAGAAGATATTTATAGATCAGCCAACAGTGAATTTGATATCTATCTAACCTGGGAAATGCGTCCTTGGTATGAATATGATGGAAAAATAGGGGGAATGATGATATGCACACAAAATATTACCTCTATTATAGAACAACGCGAAGAACTGAAAAAAGCCAAATTTATGGCTGAACAAGCAAGTGTTGCTAAATCCGAGTTTTTAGCTAATATGAGCCATGAAATCCGTACCCCTTTAAATGGGGTAATTGGATTTACCGACCTTGTTTTAAAAACAAATCTTAATGAAACACAAGAGCAATATTTATCTATTGTAAACCACTCAGCCACGGCCTTACTCAGTATTATCAATGATATTTTAGATTTCTCCAAAATTGAAGCAGGTAAGCTGGAACTAGATATTGAAAAATTCGATTTATACGAAATGAGTTGTCAGGCTTCTGATATTATTGCTTATCAAATCCAAACCAAAGGACTTGAAATGCTATTAAATATCTCACCAGATTTACCAAGATTCATTTATGCAGATTCGGTAAGGCTGAAACAAATATTGATTAATCTTTTGGGAAATGCTTCTAAATTTACTGAAAATGGCGAAATTGAACTAAAAATTGAAGTATTAAATCACCAGGAAGATCATACTGTGATTCGGTTTGGAGTGAGAGATACTGGAATTGGTATCAGGCCAGATAAACAAAGCAAAATATTTGAGGCTTTTTCACAAGAAGACGGCTCAATAACTAAAAAATATGGCGGTACAGGACTAGGCTTAACGATCTCCAATAGGCTCCTTGCCTTGATGGGTAGTCGTTTGCAACTCTTAAGTGAGCCAGGCAAAGGAAGTGTTTTTTATTTTGAGGTTTCCTTGAAATCTGAAATTGGAGTACCTATCAACAGGGGAAATATGGAACAGATTAAAAAAGTACTAGTTGTTGATGATAATGAGAACAACCGACTAATTATTAGTCAAATGTTATTACTCAAAAACATTCAAACAGTCCAGGCAAAAAATGGAGTTGAAGCCTTACGGTTATTAGCATCAGGAAATCATTTTGATGTTATTTTAATGGATTATCACATGCCATTTATGGACGGATTGGAAACGATTAAAAAGATCCGGGAGCGTTCAGGCGACACGCCTAAAGACCAGCCAATCATCATGTTGCATAGTTCTTCTGATGATGGGAAACTGATTAAAGCATGTGAAGAATTAAATGTAAACCAACGTTTAGTAAAGCCGCTTAAAATGCAGGACATCTATAATGCATTGTCACGGATCAATAAAACAGAAGAAACAACTAAAAAATCTCCGATAAATAAAGCTGAAATTTCTAAAGAGGTCTTTACAATTCTGGTTGCTGAAGACAATGCTATAAATATGTTGCTTTCTAGAACCATTATTAAAAGAATTTTGCCAAATGCCAAGTTAATACAGGCCATAAATGGGGTAGAAGCAGTAGCTTTCTGTAAGGAGCAGTTGCCAGACTTAATTTTGATGGATGTTCAAATGCCAGAACTCAATGGCTATCAAGCCACAACGCAAATAAGGATATTAGAAGTGGATACCCACATCCCCATTATTGCATTAACAGCGGCTAGCGTAAAAGGCGAAAAGGAGAAGTGCCTACTTTCGGGAATGGATGACTTTGTTGCCAAGCCGATTATTGAGGCTTCTCTTGTTGTTGTGTTCAATAAATGGCTAAACTTAAATTCTTCCTCTAGAAACATATAATAATAAGCTTAGTTAACGCTGCTCACTTAACCAATTGGATTCAAACAGGAAGCACTTTTGAGCTAGATTAAGATGCCTTTTCTCTGGCACCAATAGAAAGGACGCAAGCTAGGCTGTTAGTTATTTGAAAAGCAATTTGCTCAAGTTTAAAATTTTGAATAAATCAATAGAGATAATTTAAAAATTCACATTAATTTCAAACAAATTATTTTCTTAAAATCAAACAATTTCTTTATTCTAATGTTTATGTATTAAGCTTTAAAATACTAATCATTTAATGATCATTCAAAGAATAAATGACTGTTTTTTACCTAATAAGTGCATATTAATTTGAGGGCATAAACACTTTCCCTATTTACGCAGAAAAATACAGCATTGTTAACGGAACCAAAAAGCTTTCAAGCTGTTCTTGACTTTTCGACAGGAAAGTAAAAGACAATAATTACCTTAACAAAAAAAGCATGAATTTACTCAACAAACATCTAGTTCAAGAACTCTTATTGGTTAATGAAGACCCTTGTTTATCACTTTATATGCCTACTCATCGCAGTCATCCTGAAAACCTTCAAGATCCTATAAAGTTTAAGAATCTCGTTAAACAACTGGAAGAATCCCTGCTAAAACAATATTCAAGCAAAGAAGTAGCGAAAATTCTTGAGCCTATTGAAGAATTGGGTAATAATTCCAGTTTTTGGAACCATGTAACTGATGGACTTGCGGTATTTAGTAGTCCTTCGCTTTTCAAAACCATCAATTTGCAAGTACCCGTTGAAAAATTAGCAATTGTTGCGAATAGTATGCATACCAAGCCACTGCGCAAATATTTACAATCTCTTGACCGATACCAAGTACTTGGTTTAAGCTTAAACGATATTAAACTCTTTGAAGGCAATCGACATTCGCTTATTGAGGTAAAAATACCCAGTGATTTTCCAACAACGATAGAGGCTGTACTTGGTGACAAGTTAACAGAAAAACATTCAACAGTTGCAAGTTATGGCGGCGCAGGAGGTGACAGTTCAAAGATGCATCACGGTCATGGCGGTAAAAAAGATGAAGTAGACGTAGATTCTGAACGATTCTTTCGTGTTGTTGCCACCAATGTTTACGAGAAATACAGTAAGCCTTCCGGTTTACCTCTTATACTTGCAGCATTACCTGAACACCATAACCTTTTTCACAAAGTAAGTAACAACCACTTGTTATTGGAAAACGGAATTCATGCGAATTATAAAGCTATCTCCATTGACAAACTTACAACGATGTCTTGGGAGGTTATAGAACCAGCATATATACTTAAGTTAAAAGGATTAGTGGAAGATTTTGAGCAGGCAAAAGCGAATAAAATAGGAAGCGATAATATTAAGGACGTAGCTAAAGCAGTTGCAGAAGGAAAGGTGGGTACACTTTTATTAGAGTCAGACCGAATAATAGCAGGAAAAATAACAAATAAGGACACAGGAGCTATTCAGACCACAGCTGTAATTGACCCTAAAGTAGATGATCTTCTTGATGACATTGGCGAATTGGTTACACAATTAGGAGGACAAGTCTTTATTGTGCCAAAAATATATATGCCAAGTGAAACTGGTATTGCTGCCATTTTCAGGTACTAGTCATAAACTTTCCTAAAAGTTTCAATAGAAATGACACTTATTTAATCGTAATAGTTAATTTAAAATAAAATTAAAGATGACAATTCAATTTAACACAGACAACAACATAGCCGGAAAGAATGAACTTGAAACTCATTTAACAACTATTGTAGCAGACAAGCTAGGTAGATTTAGTGAACATTTGACACGATTAGAAATACACCTTTCTGATGAAGATGGCAGTAAAAACGGACAAAATAGTATCAGATGTTTGCTTGAAGCAAGAATGGAAGGCAGACAGCCAATTGCAGTTAATCTTTCTTCGAATACATCAGAACAAGCTGTAGAAGGTGCAATTGAAAAATTAAAGGCTGCATTAGAAACCATTATCGGACGAATGAATAATTAGGTTTTTTTCTTGATGGTTTTCAAATTCGCGATAATTACTGAAATTAGAATAATAAAAACGCCTAACCATTGTATTAAAAATACCTGTTCTCCCAAAATTAATTGTGCTGATATAATTGATACAGGAATTTCTATCGAAATTAGAATACTTGCCAGGCCTAGTCCAATATAAGGGATTCCTTTGGTGAAAAGTAAAGGGGGCAATACGGTTCCAAATAGCCCTAAAACAATACCACTAACAATGATATCAGCACGATTAAAGTTGCTCAGAATAGAAATGTTCCAAAAAAGGATAACAGCAATAAATCCACCAATAATTAAATATTTGCTCCTTATATAGCTTTCAATATTTCGCTCTACATTACTCGAGGCATAAAGTGACAAAGTATAAGACGCAGCGGCTCCTAAACCCCAAAAAATACCTATCCAATGGATTTCAGCTTTTTGGAATAAAACATTAGACGCTAAAACGGTTCCTAAGATGGTTATAATTGCAGCTAATATTTTAGCTGAAGAAATTGTTTTTTTTGTGATGATATATTCGAGTATAACTCCCATCCAAATAGATTGCATTAGCAGTATAATACCCAAAGAAACTGGAATATATTGTAAAGCATAATAGTATAAACAACTTGTAACACCCACAGAAGTACCAAATAGTACCAGCTTAAGTTTTGATGAAGCTGTTGGACGCTGGATATGCCCTGTTTTTTGCTTTATTCCAACAATAACACTCAATACCACTACACCAACCAAATATTGCATAAATGCGAGTGTACTAGTGTGCATTCCTAAGTTGTTTGAATACTTTACAATAGTAGCAAGTATTCCATAACTCATTGCACCAGAAACCACTAATAACACCCCTTTTAAATTAGTCCCCATTAACAACTTTTTTTTGGGCAATTTACAATAAAAAGATTCAAACGGACTTCAGAAATTGGGAGATCATCATCCCTACGCCTTCACGATCATGTCCATGGCAAAAGCAAACCGTTAGTTAAAGGTCTATTTGTACCGTCAAATAAAGCAGTAAGGAATCAACGAATTTTAAAAACACCCTGGAGCGCTGTTGGTGCTAAGCAAAAAATACCTCGAAATGGAACTGATACACCATAGTAGTAAATGGAGGAAAGTGAAGGTGCAGAAGCTTTTTTAACTGATAATGGATTAAAGGTTTCATGTAAATAATATGGTTGATTAGCAGTGAATTATAATTATTTGATATATTATTACATTTTTTTTAGAATAAAATTATATCTTTGCATTTCTTCAAAAAGGAAGATGATTCCGTAGCTCAGCTGGTAGAGCATTACACTTTTAATGTAGTGGTCCTGGGTTCGAATCCCAGCGGGATCACAAAATGCCTCAATGCAAATTGAGGCATTTTACGTTATAAAATATTGGAAAGAATAAAGGTTAGTTTAATCTAATTGTAAAGTCTACAGCAGGGGCAATGACCAACAAAGAAATTATAGACGAGGCCTTCTAAAAAGCAAAGCGTTAAGTAATCCTTTTTCTGTCAATGGCTTCCACCCATAAATTCTTTTTACAGTTTTCACAAATTACCGTCTCACTAACCTGCAATAAATAAGTGCTGCCACAATTAGCACATGCAAAAAGGCCTGGCTTTACAATACTGCAATTTTTCTTAGCATATTCATCCGGCAGAATTGGTAAACCTGGCTTAACCTCCTCATCCGTATAATAAAAAACACTTATTTTACCCGTATCCTCTAAAATAGCAAACCGTATTTGCCCCAAATGTTCAATATTAAAACCACGCAGTTCACCGAAAAATTCATCTGAGCCTAAATCATCACCATTGGTTTCATTCAAGCAAAGTTTGCCATGCCTAATAATATAAAGGGGCTCACCCTCTAACAGCTTCTCGACTTTTTCACTTTTAGTTATAAAAAAAATGAGAAGCCTATAGATACCCAGAACTATTACAAAAACTGCAATCGCATGGAGTAAGCCCACTTCCTTATAAAACATGGCATCACCAGCAGCAGAACCCAGAGTGATGATCATCACCATTTCAAAAATAGAAAGCTGCTGAACACCTCTCTTTCCAGTAAACCGCAAAACCAATACAACTGCTAAAAACATCAATGGTGTCCGAAATAATATTTCTAGAAAGAAGCTATAAGGTTGATCACTAAAAAATAAGTTATGCCAATCCATTTTCATAAATGTCTCTATTTGTACATCACGAACACCTTAACAATTCAAAATGTTTGAAATATTACAACGGCAAACATAAAGAAGCGATTATGAAAGTATTTTTTCATTAGGATTAACAAATACGTTTTATCTGGCTTTAAAAATACATAGATGTCCTGAAAATGGAGGAAAAATAAATAAATATTTTATTATGAAAATAAACAATATGGATTAAATAATAAATTGTACTTTTATATGAAAGTTTATAAATACTTGAATTAAGTATTTATAAACAAATCGAAATTATAATTCCCTGCAATCATCATCAATTTAAACGGAAATTGTCATGAAAAGTAAAATATTAATTATTGATGATGATGACGCTGTTTTAGATATACTGAACGAATGGTTTAGTGAAGAAGGATTTATTGTTAAAGCATTATCAGAAACCAACAACTTGTTAGACTTAATTAAAAAGTTTAAACCAAATCTAGTTCTGCTTGATTACCAGCTTAAAGATGTAAATGGAGGCAGGCTTTGTCAGCAGATTAAAAGCAATAATAAATATAACAAAATACCTGTAGTCATTTTTTCTGCTTTTCCTGAAAGTCTCTTATTGCCAAGTCTTTATCAATGTGATTTGTTTGTTGAAAAACCATTTGACCTCTATCTTTTAACGCAACAATTTAATACGTTAATTTCTGCCAGTAATGTAGTTGAGCTAAACATTTGGCTTAATTAAATACTTTTTATTCACATAAAATTTTTATTTTTGTGTGATGCGTTATATTTCTATCCTAATTATCTATTTAATCATGGTACTTCATTTAGTGCCCTGTACAGATATGGAAGTTTGGAAAGAAACCAAAACCGTTAACCATCATCAGGATAAAACTGATCAATGCTCCCCATTTTGTTATTGCGCCTGCTGCTCTATTCCAGCCATCGGCAAGATTTCTGTGGTTTTAAATTCTGATTATTCTCTTCCAAAAGGACCTTATCCAGTTTATTTTACCTCAGACTTTATTGACATCAGTTTTCCCATCTGGCAACCGCCAAGATTTACTAAACATTTGAATTTAATTTAAATCCATAACTGCAGTAAACACTGCGTATGGAATCACCATTTATTTCATATAAACACCAAAAATGTTAGATAAAATCATTGGGTTTTCTATAAACAATAAGTTCATTATAGGACTGTTTATGCTTGCCCTTATCCTTTGGGGAGGGTATTCAGTAACCCAGCTGCCTATAGATGCAGTTCCCGACATCACTAATAATCAAGTACAGATCATCACCGTTTCTCCCTCAAATGGCGCACAGGATATAGAACGTTTTGTTACTTTTCCTGTTGAACAAACCATGGCCACTATACCTGGAATTGAAGAGGTAAGGTCATTCTCCCGCTTCGGCCTTTCCGTTGTAACCCTGGTCTTTAAAGACAATATCGACAATTACTTTGCCCGCGCTCAAATTAGCGAACGACTGCCATTGGCCAAAAATCAAATTCCTGCAGGTATGGGCTCCCCCGAAATGGCTCCGGCAACTACTGGTCTTGGCGAAATATTCCAGTATATGGTACTAGCGAAGCCCGGTTACGAGAAAAAATACCCACCCGTGGAACTTAGGAGCATCCAGGATGGCATTATCCGCCGTCAATTATTAGGCACCGAAGGTGTCGCTGATGTAAGCAGTTTTGGTGGCTACCTCAAACAGTATGAAATTGCACTAAACCCTGATAAATTACGCAGCTTAAACCTGAGTGTTACTGATGTATTTAATGCCTTACAAAAGAATAATCAAAATACAGGTGGTGCTTATATTGATAAAAAGCCAAATGCTTACTTTATCAGGAGCGAAGGACTGATTACCAGCCTGGAAGACATAAAAAATATCGTTGTTAAAACTGAAAAAAACGGCATTCCTTTGCTATTGAGCAATGTAGGTACCGTCCAATTTGGGGCTGCAGTACGTTATGGCGCCATGACCAGAAATGGAACCGGGGAAGTTGTTGGTGCATTGGTTTTAATGTTGAGGGGCGCAAATGCCTCCGAAGTAATTAAAAATGTAAAAACAAAGATCGCCCAGATAGAAAAAACACTTCCTGAAGGGGTAATCATTGAACCTTTTCTAGACAGGACCAAATTAGTTAACAATGCCATCAGTACCGTAACTAAAAACCTTGCCGAAGGTGCTTTAATCGTCATTTTCGTATTGGTATTGTTCCTGGGTAATTTTAGGGCCGGCTTAATTGTGGCCTCCGTTATTCCATTATCTATGTTGTTTGCGGTGATCATGATGAATATCTTCGGGGTCAGTGGAAACCTCATGTCATTAGGTGCCCTCGATTTTGGTTTAATTGTCGATGGTGCGGTAATTATAGTGGAAAGCGTATTACACCATATTACCAGCGGTAAGAAGAAACATGCCACACTGCAATTATCGAAGCAGGAAATGGACCTGGAAGTGAAACATTCCGCATCCAGCATGATGAATTCTGCCGTCTTCGGACAAATCATTATCCTCATTGTTTACCTTCCTATTTTGTCACTGGTCGGTATTGAAGGTAAGATGTTTAAACCCATGGCACAAACCGTGATATTCGCTATTATAGGCGCTTTTATTTTGTCGCTCACTTATGTACCCATGATTACGGCTTTGTTTTTAAGCAAAAAAACAACCCATAAGCAAAATATTTCCGATCGCTTTGTAAATAAATTACAAAAAATCTATCGCCCTGTGTTGCTCTTCACTTTAAAAAAGAAAGTACTAGTAATCGCTACTTCCATTGTCATATTTATAATCAGCTTAATTGTCTTTTTGAACATGGGTGGCGAATTTATCCCCCAACTAGAAGAAGGTGATTTTGCCGTAGAAACCAGGGTAATGACTGGCAGTAGCCTTTCTGAAACTATACAAGCCACAGAACGTGGTGCCAAGGTATTGCTCCAGAATTTCCCTGAGGTTAAACAGGTGGTAGGGAAAATTGGGTCTTCAGAAATCCCGACAGATCCAATGCCTATCGAAGCGGCAGATATGATGATAATCCTGAAAGAAAAAAAGGAGTGGACCAGCGCCTCCTCCCGAGAAGAACTGGCAGAAAAAATGCATCATAAATTAGAACAGGAAATTGCTGGGGTAAACTTCTCCTTCCAACAGCCCATTCAAATGCGCTTTAATGAACTCATGACAGGCTCGCGACAAGATGTGGTGCTGAAGATCTTTGGAGATGACCTCGCTAAACTTTCTTTATATGCTGCTCAAGCCGGCGCTATTGCCAGGAAAACTTCCGGTGCCGTTGATGTGTACGTAGAAGAAGTTACTGGTCTGCCTCAAATTGTAGTCAAATATAAAAGAGATAGAATTGCGCAATATGGCTTAAACATTGAAGACATCAATCAGGTGTTGCGCGCAGGTTTTGCCGGTGAGGTAGCCGGACAAGTTTACGAGGCCGAAAAAAGATTTGACCTGGTGGTAAGGCTGGAAAAACAAAGTAGGGAGAGTATCGATGACATCAAAAACTTAAGTGTTACCGCTCCAAATGGCAACCATGTGCCCTTAAATCAATTGGCAGACATTAGCTTTGAAGTCGGCCCTAATCAAATCCAAAGGGATGATGCCAAACGAAGGATCATCGTAGGCTTCAATGTGAGAGGAAGAGATGTGGAAAGTATTGTCAATGAAATGCAGGAAAAAATAGACCAGCAAATTAAGTTTGAGCCCGGTTATTCCATTAGTTATGGGGGGACGTTTGAAAACCTCAATAAAGCAACAGCGCGCCTTGGCATTGCTGTACCCGCTGCCTTATTGCTCATCCTAACCTTACTTTATATCACTTTCAATTCCTTTAAACATGCAATGCTCATCTTTTCGGCAATACCATTATCAGCTATAGGCGGCATATTAGCCCTTTGGCTGAGAGACATGCCTTTCAGCATCTCTGCTGGGGTTGGTTTCATTGCCTTATTTGGCGTGGCCGTATTGAATGGAATTGTGTTGATTGCCGAGTTTAACCGGTTAAAAAAAGAAGGTATGACAGATTTATTTGAAATTGTTTTAAAAGGAACGGCAACGCGTTTACGGCCGGTATTGCTGACCGCCTCGGTGGCATCCCTTGGTTTCCTGCCAATGGCATTCTCTAGTGGCAGTGGTGCTGAAGTGCAAAAACCTTTAGCTACAGTAGTAATAGGCGGTTTAATTACTGCTACTTTATTGACCTTGCTGGTCTTACCATCACTGTACATTTTAATGGAACAACTGAAAAAAAAGGGAATTAAAAAAATTGCATTGCCTTTAGTTGGACTCGTTTTGTTTACGCCTTCTTATTCTCAAGCACAAAACACTCCATTAACCCTTGACCAGGCAATCCATCAAGCGCTGAAAAATAATTATGCTATTGGCTCCGCACATTTAGGTATCGACTTTCAGCAACAGCAAAAAAAGGCTCGCATAGCACTGCCCAAAACGGATGTTTCTTTGTTGTATGGGCAATACAATACCGTAAATAAAACCGATAACAATATTACAGTGACCCAAACCATACCTTTTCCAACATTTTTTGGCGCACAGGCAGCATTGGGAAACGCTAACATAGAAAGCAGCCATATTAAACTGGCCGTAACCGAAAATGAAATCCGTTTCCAGGTCAAAGAAACTTATTTTCAGTTGCAATATTTAGCAGCAAAAGGCCACTTGCTCCTCAGGGAGGATAGTCTTTATACTGGCTTTCTTAAATCGGCAGACCTCAGGTATAGAACTGGGGAGACTAACCTACTGGAGAAAACCACCGCACAAACACAATTACTCGAACTACGTAACCAGGTGCAGGAAAATGAAGCTGAATACAGCACCTGGCTGGAGCAATTAAAAGCCCTACTGAATTACAGTATCGATTCTAACACGAATGAAAATCATAATTGGGGTATTGAGGCCATGAATTTGTCGGAAAGACCATTTTCATTTGCTGATAGCGCTTCTATCGATAGAAACCCCAATCTAGCCCTTTTTAAACAACAGCTTCAAATTGCTGAAAATGAAAAAAGAGTTGAAAAAGCATTGGTACTGCCAGATATTACCATTGGCTATTTTAACCAAACACTCATCGGCAGTCAGCAAGTGAATGGAAAAGAAGTATACTATGGTTCAGGCGACCGCTTTCAGGGCATACACCTGGGTTTAAGTCTTCCAATTTTTTCGGGTGCAAAAGCAAAAGTTAAAGCAGCAGCAATACATGCTCAAATTGCAGAAAGCGACTACCTTTTACAGCAAAACAAACTTAGTCGCCAATACCAACAGGCCATACAAGCGTACCTCAAACACCAACGCAGCCTTAAGTATTATAAAAGTGCTGCATTGGCCAATGCAGAGCTAATTTTAAAGCAAGTTCAACTGGCTTATAAAAGCGGCGACATCAGTTTTGCAGAATACCTGATCAGTGTTAGAAATGCCCTCAGCATCCGCAATGGCCACCTGCAAGCTTTAAATAATTACAATCAAAGTGTGGTACAACTGGAGTTTTTGACCGGCATTAACCCTTAATATTTACGATTATAAAAATTATAAAATGAAGATTCTTTTAAATAACCTTTTTTCAATAGGGCTTCTGCTTTTTATTGCCGCTTGCAGTAATAAAAAAGAAACCGATAATACTCAAGCCGAAATAGCACCTGCAATAGTAACAAATGAAGTTGTGCTCAGTGCCGAGCAATCCAAAACTGCAGACATACAATTTGGGGCCATTCAAAACCGCATATTGAGTGCTACAGTTAAAGTTAATGGCATGCTAGACGTTCCCCCTCAAAACAAGGTTTCTGTAGTGGCTGTGATGGGCGGTATTTTAAAACAAACCTCCCTTTTGCAAGGTTTAAAAGTGAAAAAAGGTCAGGTCATTGCCGTAATGCAACATCCTGACTATATACAGTTGCAACAGGATTACCTTGATCATAAAAGCCAGTTAACCTTTCTAACAGCAGAATACGAACGACAGGAGGCGCTTGCCAAAGAGCAAGTTAACGCTCAAAAAACGCTGCAACAAGCCTCATCCGCTTTTCAAAGCATGAAAGCAAGGGTGCAGGGTTTACGCCAGCGCTTGCAACTGTTAAACATCAATATGAGCACGCTGGAAAAAGGGAATATCCAAAATACCATTAACCTTTATGCACCCATTACAGGCTACGTAACCAAGGTAAATGTAAATATTGGCTCCTATGTAGACCCTACTAATGTCATGTTTGAAATTGTAGATACCGAACACCTTCATGCCGAGTTAACGGTGTTTGAAAATGACATCCCTAATATCAAAATAGGCCAGAAAGTACGCTTCACCCTAGCTAATGAAAACGAGGAAAGGATGGCTACGGTTTATTTAATTGGCCGCGAAATTAGTGACAACCGGACAGTTAATATCCATTGCCACTTGGATAAAGAAGACAAACAACTTTTACCCGGGATGTATTTAAAAGCACTGGTGGAAACAGGGAGCCTTGAAAAGCCAGCTTTACCAGAAAAAGCTATCGTAGATTACCAGGGCAATAAATATATCTTCATTTCAGAAAAAGCACAACATTTCGATATGATCGCCATTAAAACAGGCGTAACAGAATCAGGTTTCACCGAAGTTACATTACCTGAAAGCTTTAATAAGAAAAATTATAAAGTGGTGTTTAACGGCGCTTATGACCTGTTGGCTAAATTGAAGAACACAGCAGAAGAAGAATAACCTTCCCAATTCAAATCTCCTCATTCTAAACGTGGCTAAATATAGGTTAACGCAATGTTAACGCAATGATAACGCAATAGTAACGCAATGATTACACAATGCCAAATGTAGCAGCTTTGCGTTAAATGTGTCTAAATAAAGGAATGCTGTTGTTAACTTGCAGAACTTTACTTATCTTTATGATGATGAATTAAAAACTTAAAATTAAAAATAAGATGGGAAAAGCAAAAGATGGTGTATTTGGCGGTGTTACAGGAAAAGTAGGCAATCTGGTTGGCTATTATTTAAACGGCCAATATATACTCAGGTCAGCACCTGGAAAAAGACGTCGAAAAGGAAAATTGGGTGAAAAAGAAAACCGTAAAAAATTTGGCATAGCACAAGCTTGGCTTAAGCCTATTTGTTTTTTTGTAAGGGTTGGTTTTAAAAATTATGGCAGCAGCACTGGCGGTTACAAAGCAGCAGTTTCATACACTTTATTGAATGCGATTGCTGGGGAGTATCCCAACCAATATGTTGACCCAGAATTGGTGCAGGTAAGTGGGGGAGACCTGGAATTTCCGGAGCAGGTAAGCATGGAGTTGGAGGCCGAAAATGTTCTTCGTTTTCAATGGTCTCCAGCTTCAGAAAATGGTGATGATTATGACCAGGCCATGTTACTTGCCTATGATGAAAAGGGGAAAAATATTGTAGGTAAAGAAACAGCAGCGATCAGGATTGCCGGAACAGATTTTTTATCGCTAAACCCAGATGTAAATGGCGCAACGTACCATATTTACATGGGTTTTGTGGCTCAGGACCGTTCTCGCCAGTCAAAAAGTATATACCTTGGGAAAATAATAATACCCGCAATTTAATAATTTGACTGCCAACTTGCAATCAATGCTCATGGCTTGATTATGTTTGGCAGTCACTTGTTTATTCATTTCAGCCATGCCCTTTATTTTATGCAATAAAACTGATTGTCCGGCGGAAATTGCCGAACCTGATCAGTCCACAAAAATGATTGCTAAACACCTGGTTAGTTTCTTCGCCATTGAGGTAGATAAAGGGAATTTAACGAAATCATTATTGCCCTTACAGACAGGTATTGGAAAGGTTGCTAATGCTATTTTGGACGGAATAAGAGCGGGTGATTTTGAAAACCTGACCATGTACTCTGAAGTGCTGAAGGATAGTACTTTCGATTTATTGGATTCCGGAAAGTTGACTTACGCCTCGGGTTCTTCAATTATCTTTTCAGAAAGCTATTATAAACATATTTTTGGCGATTTCAACAAATATAACGATAAGGTAATGTAAATTCTACAGATGTAAGCGGCACACCATGATGAATGGTATTGGTGGTTGATAGTAAAATATTGGAATAAAGAGGGCTAAGCAAAAACTTATTTTAACCTTATCGGTATTACTATGATAAAGTTTAATAATGAAGCTTCAAGAAATCATCATCGAAAAAATCAGGAAGCATGGCCCAATGCAATTTCTAGAGTTTATGGAAATGTGTTTATACTATCCTGATTTAGGTTATTATACTTCTACAAGGAATAAAATCGGGGAAAACGGCGACTATTACACCAGTGCTTTTCTTACGCCTGTTTTTGGGGCAATGATTGGCAAAAAACTGGAACAGCTTTGGGAAAATCTTGGCCGCAACGCCTTCACCGTTGTTGAATATGGCGCAGGTACAGGTCGTTTAACCTATGATATTCTTTCCTACCTTGAGCACAATGAAAAACTATTTGATCAACTGCGTTTTTGCATCATTGAAAAAAGTGGTGTGATGCAGAAAATGGAGAGAAATCGTTTAACTGATAAAGTAACCTGGTATAATTCTATTCAGGAAATTCCATCTATTATTGGCTGTGTTTTTTCAAATGAACTCCTGGATAATTTTTCAATACATCAGGTAGTGATGCAAGAGGAACTGATGGAGGTTTTTGTGGATTATGAAATTGGTTTTACAGAAATATTAAAACCTGCTGCAGAAGCGCTTAAAACCTATCTTCAGGAACTAAATATTGTACTTCCAAAGGGTTTCCGTACAGAAATAAATTTACAGGCTTTAGATTGGTTAAAAGATATTGGAACAAATTTAACCAAGGGTTATGTAATGACTATCGATTATGGTTATTTATCGGAGGAGCTTTGTAAGGCGGTAAAAAGTAATGGCACTTTGCTTTGTTATTCGAATCATCATATTAATAACTGTTTGTATGACCATCTGGGAGAACAAGATATTACTGCTCATGTAAATTTTTCTGCATTAATGTACTTTGGGGAAAGAAATGGCTTAAAAACATGCAGCTATAGCGATCAATGTCATTTTTTACTGGAGTTAGGATTTAAGGATGCTTTGGTCGAATCTTTTTCGCTCGAAAAAAACGTGTTGCTGGCCGCAGGACAAGTTTCCTTGATCAGTCATACTTTATTATATGATATGGGTAGTAAATATAAGGTTTTGATACAGGAGAAGTGTTGATTGAAATCATTAAATGTTTTATTCATTATTTTCTTTTCATTTTAATTAATTGTGTTAACTTAGTAAAATATGTATTAATAATAATTTGTAACTACTCAGGTACCTCTATGATGAAGCAATAGTCAAGAAAGCATTTAAGATGGCCTGCTCATTTTTCTTGCAGGTGTCGGTAATAGAAC
>NZ_JBEONS010000023.1:0-52969 GCF_040544395.1 Pedobacter sp. CG_S7
AACTTGTATTTGCGGAAAGAAACCGTTTGAGTGTACTTTAAGTGAACCCCATTCCTCAGGTGGACTGTTGAGTTCTTCAAGTTCGAATTGAAAGGCTTCTTCGTCCTGTATAACACCCTTAAATTCGAAATTAGCTATAATAGTATCCGGAAGAAATAATCTGAGTATGGAGGTGTGGCTCGTGGGCATAAATATCAATCTTTATCAAAATACAAAGATAAATTTTTAGCCTCAGCCCACAACATTTGGCATTGATCCCCCAAAAGCCCCCCCTTTATTAATCAATGCCAAATGTTGTGGAGTGAAAAACTCTCATTCGCTTCTTATCATTAAATTTATATTATAACTCTGGCTTTTGTTTTCACCGCTGGATTTCCTTGATAGATAAAATACCTTTCCATGTCTTTTGTTGCAACTGAACCAACTGTTAATATTGCATGTGATTTAACCGTGACTCCAGCGCATACTGTTGCATTTGCCCCAATCCATACCCCATCTTCTAATATAATTGGACTTGTTATTAAGTCAAAGCTAGTTGTCTTATAATTATGGTTACCTGTTAATAACATCGCTTTCTGTGATACACAGACATTTTCACCAATGATGACTTCTTCTAAATTTTCTATATAACAGTTTGCAAGCCAGGAATGGTCTCCTACTCTTAATTTCCAAGGATATTTAATATCAATAAATGGTTTGATACGAACATCTATACCAATTTTCGCTCCGAATAGCCTTAAAATAGTCACTAATATATTACTATTGGGTATTATTCCAGATTTAAAAATGAAGAGATTGGTAATGTACCAAAGTACTATTCTAAATTTAGAGCCACCTACATTGTAACTGGTAGTGTGAAAAGCTTTTTTAAGTTGGGTCTTAATCATTTGATTCTTTAGGGTTTTATCTTTTTATCATTGAGCCATAGGTAAGTGGAAATCGCGATTATGGCATAAATAGTCCAGTTGAAGATTTCATGAGAATTAATTTTTAAAAATAGCGGAGCAGGTTTCCAATAAAGTGCAGTTAATACGAATCTCGTTATGTTTAGCAATTGAAACACGAAAACACCACACGTTAGATAGATTAATCTGTTTTTTAAAGTTTTAGGGTATGACAATACAAAAGCCCCAAATAGACTAAGTATTCCATAGCCCAGACAAGAGTAGACGAGTATAAAGCCTGCCCTTCCTTGTACATGCAGTCTGTTTGTATCAATATAAACCTCATAGCCCAATTTATTGAGTACGTTTGCAGTGGTTGTAATATTAAAATATCTCCATAGATTAATGTAATTAAGGTATTGATCCAGAAACTGGATATAATATCCTCCTGGTATGGTAAAACCGATAAATGCAAGATTGAAGAAATATAACACTAAAAATAGTGTAGGAAATAGAAACAAAAACCTTAGGTATTCATCATTTCTATATAGTCGCAATTGAGGAACTGTTTTTGTTTTTTTTAAATCATTAAGTTTTTCTTCTATCTTAATATCAACAATTAAACGAAACCAAAAACCTTGTAGAAAATGATAGATAACACCTGTTTTGCCATCTAATATACCACCTAGGAGAAACATTCGGTAGCTAAAATATAATATAGGCCTTGTATAATGTGGTAATTTCCACCATAGTTCTTTTAACGAGGCATTACGCTCATTTGGGGATCCCCAAAAGTTTGGTTTCAATGGTGATTTCCTCAAAAATTGCATACGTTCTATTTCTTCAATTGCCAGGAGGTCACTATATCTGTTGTGTTTTTCTATCCAAAAATTGATATGATTTTCTTTTAAGTTTTCCTCTAGCAGATGGCCTCTTTTCCATATTATGGTCTTTCCAGTCACTTGAAATTTGTGATCCATATTTTCATTTAAATCCGAATATCCTACATTGTAACGGAACATTTTTAATAAGTACTTGGGATAATAACCTCCAAATTTGATCCACTTGCCTTTAAATATGTTTTTCCTGTTAAAATAAATTCCATTTATATTCAGGTGATGTTCATTTTTAAATGTTAACAATAGTTGGAATAATTCTGGGGTAATTACTTGATCAGCATCAAGGCCTATAACCCATGGTGTATTTATCTCAAATAGGTTTAAAGCTACATTCCATTGTTTAGGATGATTTTCAAACACATTAAAAGCGGTAATTACTTTATAATGTTCACAAATTTGTATCGTTTTATCGGTGCTTCCAGAATCAAGGACAAATGTGCGAGCAGATAGGCCAGCTATGGATTCTAGTAACTTGGGTAAATGCTGTTCTTCGTTTAAGGTTAGAATAATAAATGAAAATTCAGTTGACATTTTTCAAGATTTGATGATACATATTTGTGTATTGTATTATTAAGCCCATTTCAGAATAGTCTTTCCTAATTATTTTAGGGGCTACTTTTCTTATCCTATCTCGTTTATTATAGTCTCCAGCAGCGAGATTAATAGTATGGGCTATGTTTTTAACGGACAGTTCTGTTACCCAACCCAGGTTATGTTTCAATACATAATTAGCCAGTCCTACTTCTTTGGTTACAACAACTGCTGTTCCTACAGAAAGACTTTCAATGACTACATTAGCAAAGTTCTCATTGTATGATGGAAGAATAAAAAGATCATGTTTTCTGATGATTTCAAATTTTTTGATGTTGTTCACAGCTCCAATCCAATTAATTTTTTGATGTAATTTTAAATCCTGACAAAGCTGTTCCAGGTATTTTACATAACTGGGTTTTCCATGACCCGCAATAGTTAACTGCCAATTTATTTTTAATAATGGCAATGACATGATTAATAGATCTAATCCTTTTTTCTCTTCAATTCTTGACAGGAAAAGTAATTTTATTGGAATTGGTTGCTGTTTTTCTATACGTCCATTTGAATGAAAAAAACAAGGATACTCCACGAAATTTGGAATAATATTTACCCCTTTATATTTGTCTGTTGTTTTATGGACATCTTGTTTTTCTTTAACAGTAGTGACATGTAAATAACATTTTTTTAAGAGGTGTTTACCTAATAATTGGTGAATTAGATATTTGTAAAATGAATTCCTGTTTTTTAAGGTATAGGTAGTCAGCATCCCTCTTGGAGAAAGTAATACAGGTATTTTATACCACAAACCTATCATACAGGAAAATATGGAAATGGTATTCCACCAGGAATGAATGTGAATGACTAATTTGTTAGGATTTTCTAATTTATCCTCCTTTATCATTTTTATCAAATTAAAAAGTAACGTTGGAGTAAAATGTGTATTGTCTTTGGTGAGCCGCAAGAAATAATAAACATCAACTTTCGCCACTTTGGTTAAAACGTTAGTTTTTACATGAAGCTCCTTATTCCCATTCGCAGTGCTCGTTAATACTTTTATTTTGAAATTGTTCTTATGGAGTTCCTCACATAATTTGGAAACAGATAAGGTTGGTCCGCCGTAAATGTAAGCAGGTTTATAAGCTGGTGTAACCTGTAGAATCGTTATCATAAGCTTTGAATTTTAATTATTTTTAGGTGTTTTAAAATGTAGAAGATTAATAGCATGAGTATAAAGCCATAAACCATATTATTGATGATAAATTCCCAGTTATTACCTCTCCACAAGGGTTGAAAAATACTGTTAAAAATTACCATACAACCCAATTCATAGCCTCCAAATAGTTTTTCCGCTTTGTTACAAAGCCATTGAGCAATTGCGCCATAAATTAGCATAGTAAAAAATACACCAATTAGTCCTGCACTTAAATAACCATCAATTATTGTTCGTGTTTTTGCAGATACCGGTGATAACCTATTGGCTACTCCAGCACGATAAACCCTTTCCATTGATGTTTTTTCTGTAACCGGTTTTTGACTCCACAATGCTCTTGGTACCAATGCATAAAGTGAGTTTCTTAATATTTGCAATCCATAATAGGGCTGATGATCTGGGGTATTTTTAATGTACTGTGAGAACATTCCTATTTCACTTAATCTATTAGTTAAAAATGCCCAGTTATTATTAGTAATTAATAGCTCTTGCCGGCCACTGGCAAATGTCTCATAAGCTTCTGCTCTGGCATCTTGTGGGCTTTTGTTCCCTGTCCAGGATTCTTTTCTTACTATAGTAGTAAGTGTGGGTAAAATGTATACTAATAAAATTAGGACAGGTAAAAAAAGAATGGTAATGATATTCTTAAAATACGGGTAGGCAAGAAAACTTATAGTAATTAAATTAATAAGCAGAATCTCTTTGAATCCTGATACTGTAGCATTCAGTAGATTTATTACAAATAAAAGTCCACCAAAAAGTATGAGTAAGGGTTTTTTATTGGCAAGGCCCAAAATAAGGATAAAGGCTTGTCCGGTTGTAGAAACAGATAAAAGATAGTATTTGAATTGTATTAAGGCTGGGGTGAAATTTATTAGGAAGGCAAAGATCATCGTACCTAGCGTGAGCTTAACTAACAGCTCTGTTATTGGAATGCTGATTTTATATTTTTGAAAGTGTGGTGTTTTTAATTGTGCAATCAATCCCATTACTAAAGCAATGTGGCCAAGGAGCACCAATCTTTGACAGCTGGCCAGTAAATACGTTTCTTCATTTACTATAAAGTGGCTGTAGCGCTTGTCACTTAAGAATTCAAAGCCTAAATGATCTGCAAAATAAAAAATAGAAGTACAGCACATATAACCTGCAAATATGAGTTGCAGGAGCACAATTGGGCGCATGATCTGCTGTGTTAATGACTTGTCCAGCTCAATGCAACGTAACGGTGATAAAATTGTAATGTAAAAAATGAAAAAAGATCCGCCAAAAGCAATTAGAAATGACATAATTGGATGTTCCAATAAAAGTTGTGTTAAAAACCATGGTAGACTTATGGTTATGATAAGGTTGATTTTAGCTGTGCTATTTTTATGCATAAAGTGACTTTAAAATATTTTCGACCTGAATTTTAAAGCTCCAATCATGAATGATAATTCTGGATTGTTTACCGGCATTTCTCAGAAGGATAGGGTTGCTTAATAAATAATGGAGCTGTTCTTTGAAGTGTTTAAGCTGATTGCTTTTAAAGATTCTTCCATTTTCCTGTTTTACTAAATCTGCTGCTGCACCACATTGATCAGAAGCTAATACTGCTTTTCCACAGGCCATTGCTTCATTTATAGAAAGTCCCCAGGATTCCGTTTTTGAAGGCATACAAAACAAATCACTAGCCTGGTAAAATGCTGGCATCAATTGTTGGTTTTGAAAAGGTAAAACATGAACATTGGCATATTTCTCAGCCTCAATTTTAAGTTCATTTTCCAGTTGACCGCTTCCAATAAAAAGTAAGTGAGTATTTTTTACATTTACTTCAACAAATGCCTGCAATAACATTAATATGTTTTTGTTAACATTGAATTTCCCTGTAAAAAGCACCAATACATCTGTTTTTGAGATACCTAAACTTTTCCTCACTTCAAGTGTGTCTTGTAGAAAGGAGAATCTTTCATTATCTATGGCATGGGGCGAAAATATTAATTGGGCTTCTTTCAATCCGAATTTTTTAAAATAATCCTTGTTATTAGTACCGGTGTAAAGTGCAATAGTCACATGCTTATATACCCATGTTAAAAATATTTTTTTTGTGAATTGCTTCCACCAAGGTAATTTTCTTAATAAAGTGGAGTCGCCTCTAAAGATGATTTTGACTTTATTTTTAAAGTGTCTTAATAATTGAAGATGGCTCTTTGGCGACCAGCCATAAATTAAAATACAGTGTGGTTGGAAGTTTGAAATTTGAGTGTTTTTAGTTTCATTCTTCAACCATTCAAAGTTATAACCACTTAACATTGGGATATCCCAACAAATTTCACGTTGAAACTCGTTGTCGTAAACCTTTTTGTTTTCAGCAGAATAGAATACTTTTAATTCAATTCTCTCCGTCAATAGTTGAAATACAGGTACATAATATTGTATGGGATGGGTGACCACAATTGCAAGTCTCATAATCAGTTTTCAATTAATAGGCATTTAAGAGTTTTTTAACTTTATTTTTGTATTGGGAATAATTAAAGTTTTGTATGCAGGTCTGTTGTGTTTGACTTGCGGTTTTTAAATCATCTTTATTATTTAAAATTTTACTAATGGTTTTTTGTAACTGCTTAATGTTTTCAGGGTCAATGATTTCTCCTATTTCACCATTTAAAACAGCATCCCTGCTTCCATCTTGGTTTCCACAAATGATTTTGCGCCCACAGCCTGCCGCTTCAATAAGTACTATTCCAAAGCCTTCCTTTTTACTGGTAAGTATAAAAATATCTGCTAGCAGATAGTGGTCGACGAGTTCCTCTTCTGCTATAAAACCGATTAATTTTACCTGATGTTGAAGGTTGTTTTTTATTAATATTTCTGATAGTCGCAAGCATTCATCCCTATCACATTCTCCTGCCAGCAGATAGCACAGATCAGGGAATTCTTTCAAAAGTGTGGGTAAGCATTTAATTATTTGATTATAACCTTTGTCCTGCTCATTTTTAGTAATCCTGGTAATGACCAATAGTACTGGCTGTTTTTCTGTTAGATTGTATCTTTTTAGCAGAAATTGGGGCTTGCTGAATGTTGCAGGGAGTTTAAAGAATGGATCCAGACAATTGTGGAGTATTTCAACCTTCAGGGCATCAATGCTATGTTTTTGAACGAGTTGTGTGGCGGTGAAATTACTAACAGACCAAATACGCATTCCTTTACGCATAAATAGTGATTTCCAAAAGGGTATCGATCTCCAAACTTCAATTCCATGTGCAATTAAAATAATGTTAGTTTTTGGCATAATCAATTTTATGCTAAGTGCCACTGCAGCAAGATTAATATGACTAATAATAATTGTTGTTGCAACAACACCACTTTTTATAGCTTCCAATCCAAATGCAAGCCTATTATATTCGAAACCTTTAAATCTTTTGGTTACAAGATATCGTTCATCTAAATCTTTTGTTTTATCACAAAGTGAAAAAACCTGTAAGTCTATGTGATTTCCAGCAAGGTCAGATAGTGTTTTACACATCGTTCTGCATACCTTCTGAATTCCACCTGTTTGACTAAAAATACTAAGTGTTAAAAATAGAAATTTGTCGTTTGAATCCATTTTAGAACTTATTTTCGTTTACGCTAGCATAGTGTTCATAAGATTTTTCATTAGAAGACAGACTATAATAACTTTTATGAACAGGGCTGCTATTAAAGGCATTTAGTACTATTGACATATTAGATAAATTGAATTCTTTTGAAAGTTTTTCTGGTAGTGTTGCCGCCAGACGTCTTGAAAACCCATAACGTAATACAAAAAAGTTGATGTCTGCCATCCTCATTAAGGGAATGCTATCTGATACTAATCCCACAGGTGCGGAATCTAATATGATGAAATCATACCGTTGCTGTAGGTAATTTACTAAAGCAAGCATTTTATCTGATTGAATGAGCTCCGATGGATTTGGAGGAACGGGACCAGCTGGAATAAAATCTAAATTTGTAAACCTGGTTTCTAGGCAAAGGTTTTCAATAAACTCTTGCCCCGA
The DNA here is from genome assembly GCF_040544395.1 of Pedobacter sp. CG_S7. Classification (NCBI taxonomy): domain Bacteria; kingdom Pseudomonadati; phylum Bacteroidota; class Sphingobacteriia; order Sphingobacteriales; family Sphingobacteriaceae; genus Pedobacter; species Pedobacter sp. CG_S7. The sequence goes on from NZ_JBEONS010000023.1 coordinate 7,541, forward strand.
TAAATAACTACTTAACCCTGAAATGTTACTGGTTTGAAATGTTTTATGTAGTTGTGATTTCCTTAAATCTGTTGAAACAACAATTACTTTTTTATCAATCAAGCATAACGTTCCTGCTAGATTTAATGACGTAAAAGACTTGCCTTCCCCTGCTATTTCTGAAGTGATGCATATAACTTTTCCATTGTTTCCAGTAACCATGAAACTTAAGTTGGCCCGCAGGGCCCGCACAGATTCTGAAAATAGCGATCTTGGATTGTCTATTGATAAAATAATATGCTGATCAGAAGATCCTGTATGCTTTCTAATGGAGCCAATTATAGGCATTTTAGTCAATTCTTCAATGGTTTCAACATCGTATAAAAATGGATTTAAATTGCGGACTATAAATATTGATAATGTTCCCATTATCAATCCTGCCAGAAGAAAATCTTTATAAATGCTTGCCTCCACGGGATACACGGGGGTGGTGGATAGTACTGCATCGTCTATGACTTGTGCTCCAGAAGTTACTGCTGCTGTTGAAATATGTGCTTCAAGTTTTTTCTCAGAGAGGTAATTATAAACTTTTTGGTTTATGTTAAAGTCTGATTGTAAACTAATGTAATCACCTTCTTTTCCGGGGGTAGATTCAATACTTAATTTAATTTCCTGTATTTGCTTATTGAGAAAGGCAAGTAATTCTTTGTTTTTTAAATCTTGACTTTTAATATTGGTGCTTACTGCCAGTTTAATTACATTAATCTGCTCATCTAAATCTATCATAAAAGCAGATTCAGGCTGATAGATTTTTAAAGATTCAGTTTTTTTGTCGATTAATAAATTGAACTTATTTAGCAGCATTATCAATTGCTGGTCTTCTACCCCTTGTAAATCGAAATTGGGGGTATTTAGATTATGGTTTCTTTCAAGAACTTTGCGAAGTGCTGTTGTGAACAAATTTTGAATAGTAAGGTTGTGCTTTTCTGTTTCAAGACTAGTAAGCCGGTTAGTTAACGATTCTGCATTTGTGGATACATTTAGCATTTGATTTGAGGCTTTGAATTGCTGTATATCTATGGCTGACTTTTTAAGAACTAAGGACATGTTTTGAAGAAGTGTGTCAATATATAATGAAGTTTGTTTGATAGAAACTGAGCGTTGTGACCTGTCGAACTTCTGATACTCCTGTAAAATGGAGTTTAATATATCTCTTGCAAAATAAGGGTTAGCTGCAGTGAAAGTTAAGCTGAGAATATTCGTGTTTTGATTATCATCAATCTTTAATGATTTATTAATCTTTGTCAAGAGGTCGTTTACTTCATTAAACCTAAAATAATATACTGTTTGCGGCAGCTTTCTGTCATTTTTAGGTGCAAAGATTCTAAACTCAAAACCATTCATTGTAATGGTTTTTCCAAATTTATGCTGACTTGTCCTTTCAAAATGCTCAAAAGTGTACGAAAGCTTATACGCTTCATGGTTAATGGCTTCAAATTTAAATAAGGTATTATGAGTTTTTCCTTTTGGGATTTTAATAACCTGAATAGTTATTGGCTTTTGCGGATAGAGATCCGTAAGGTAATAGTGCTCATTTGAAAAGTAGGATGTTTTATAGTCTAATGCAATAATTGCTTTTGTTAATACATTCCTTGAATAGATAATTAATTTCTCTGATTCTGATTTACTGGTTCGATCATAAATGTTTTTAATATTGATTAATTCAGATAACTCTGATTTCTTTTCGTCAAGTTTAATTGAAGCACTAGCACTGTAACTTGGTGCTGTTAAATAAATAAAAAAATAGCCACAGATAATCGATAGCACTACTGAAGCTAAAAGGTAATACCATTTGTTCCATAGAATCTTTATGTATTTTATATAACTAAGAGGTTGTTCCATACAGCTTTTTATTTTTAATTTAAAAAATACAATTATATGTTATGTTAAAATAATATTTTACTTATATTTATTTTGTGTTACTTTTGATGTAAATCTATTAATTAAAAATGAAAGTTAGTATAATTACTGTAGTTTTAAATTGTGCAAATTATATATCAGATTGCATTGATTCGATTTTGATACAAACTCATAAAAACATTGAATACATTGTGATAGATGGAAAGTCTGTTGATGGAACGATAGCTGTTATCGAAAAATATTTACCCTCTATTGATTATTTTATTTCCGTTCCTGATGAAGGCATTTATTCTGCCTTAAATAAAGGATTAAGTGTAGCAACAGGTGAAATAATTGGGATTTTGAATGCAGATGATGTGCTGGCGAATGCTCATGTGATATCAACCATCGTAGAAAATTTCAAAAATTCAACATGTGATGCTGTATATGGAAATTTGAATTATACCTCTCGAAACGATATCAATCAAGTGATTAGGAGATGGCGTTCAAAATCTTTCCGCAGAAATGCTGTTAAATATGGTTGGATGCCCCCACATCCCACTATCTATATCAAAAAGGAAGTTTTTTTTAAACATGGTAATTATTCCATGGAATATGGTCACTCCTCAGATTATGAATTAATTTTAAGGTTTTTCTATAAACATCAAATTGTTGCTGTTTTTGTTGATCAGTTATTTGTGAAAATGAGAATGGGTGGAGTTAGCAATGGAAGTGTCAAGCAATTGCTAAGAGCTTGTTCTGAGGATTACCGGGCTATGATTTTAAATGATATTCCAATTCCGCTAGTGGCTATAGTTGGTAAAAAATTAAGAAAAATTGAACAATTTTTATGATGTATTACTTCATTATCGCAGTTCTTTCATTTTTGAGTGTGATATTATTACTTTATGTAATAATTTGGTTATCAAATAAATATAAGTTTTATGATAGGAACCATTCTTTGAAAAGTAGTCCACATCATATTTCAAGGTTAGGGGGAGTAGGTATTTTTGTTGCCTTTTTTATGGGGCTTTTCTTTTTTATTAACGACTTGGGTGAATCTCCAGATTTTTCTTTTTATTTGGCTGTCATTTTTTTGTTTTTATTAGGCTTAAATGATGATATTTTCGATCTTAAAGCTTGGGTTAAATTTGTGATCCAAATTTTCGTTGTGATTTTTGTTGTAACTTATGGAGAGATAAAATACCTTACTTTTATTTTTGATAGTATGGCAATAAATGCATTTGCAGGCACTATATTTTCTGTAGTTTTACTGGTTTATGTTGTTAATGCTTTCAATTTAATAGACGGAATTGATGGTTTGGCTGCAATGCTTGGAGCCGTAATTAATTTAATACTAGGTTTAGCCCTCATCTTAAACGGAGATTTATTATATGGTGGTTTAGCTTTCGTATTATTTGGAACCTTATGTGGGTTTCTGGTATTTAATTTTTCTCCGGCAAAGGTATTTATGGGCGATTCGGGCTCTATGATTATTGGTTTTATATCATCTGTGGTGGCATTGAGGTTCATTGAGCTTAATAAAGAAGTTTTTTATTCCATTTATACCAGTTCTGTTGTTGTTCTTGCCTTATTTATAGTGCCAGTTTATGATACCTTTCGTGTTTTCTTTATTCGCTTGAGATTAAATAAATCACCATTTAGAGGCGATGAAAATCATATTCACCATCGTTTGAGGAAACTTGGCTTCTGTGACTGGCAAATTGTATTTCTGCTCACTTTTTATACGCTTGTCATGGTTTTTTTTGTCATATTGCTATATGATATTGGTGATGTGTTTCTGTCTCTGATCCTTTTAATAACTTGTATTCTTTTTAATATAAGAATTGATTATCTCTTGAAAAAGACTTTGATTCAAAAAACTTAATTGGAATTATCTAAAATAACTATACAGAATATAGGTATTTTTGCGACCTCATGAATATGAATATAGCTATTAATGGTTTTGGTAGAATTGGACGCATTTTTTTACGTGCAGCACTGGATAATAACTTGAATGTTGTTGCCATCAACGATCTTGCACCTCCTGCTACGCTTGCCCATTTGTTTAAATATGATACTGTACATCGTGGTTTTAAAGGAACCGTAAAGGTTGAAGACCATGCAATTGTCATTAATGGAAAAAGAATCCTGATTTTTTCTAATCCAATTGCAAATGAATTACCCTGGTTGGAACTAGATATTGATTTAGTTTTGGAGGCTACCGGAATGCATACTTCCCGGCGTAAAGCATCTTTACACCTCGAAGCTGGTGCCAAGCAAGTATTGATTTCAGCGCCTGCGAGTGATAAAGACATTCCTATGGTGATTTTGGGCGTAAATGACTCAGAAATCAACCTTAAATCTTCCATTTTATCTAATGCATCATGTACCACCAATAATGTTGCACCAATGGTGAAGCTACTGGATGACAATTGGGGCATTGCTGATGGATATATTACAACAATTCATTCTATGACCGGTGATCAGAATTTGCATGACGCACCACATAAAGATTTGCGAAGAGCTCGAGCAGCTTCAGCATCTATTATTCCTACTACTACAGGTGCCGCTAAAGCCATAACTCATGTTTTTCCCCATTTGGATGGTAAGCTTGGAGGAGCAGGGATTCGTGTCCCTGTACTTAATGGCTCGCTAACAGACTTTACTTGTATTTTAAAAAAACCGGCTACCATTTCCGAAATTAATGCAGTATTTAAAAGGGCCTCAGAAATTGAAATGAAATCCATCCTTGAATATACTGAAGATCCAATAGTTTCGGTTGATATAATAGATAATCCTCATTCCTGCATTTTTGATTCACAGCTCACTTCCATTGTTGGCGACCTGGTTAAAGTAGTTGGTTGGTATGATAATGAATCTGGTTATTCTGCCAGATTGGTTGATTTAATTTTAAAAATTTCAGAAAAATAATGGTTAGTTATATTCGTTCAGAAGATACACTTTTGTTGAGAAGCCGTGTTTTAAGAAGTAATATACCTTTAGATCAATGTGTTTTTCAAACCGATGTCCAGGGATTCCACCTGGGGATTGTTATGAAGGAGAAAGTAATTTGCATTGGCAGTTTTTTTCCGGAAGACCATCCAGCGAATGTTAAGGGAGGTTATAGGCTTCGTGGAATGGCTACAGACCCTGTATTTGCTGGATACGGTTATGGAAGGGAGATGATAAATTTTGCAAAAAATGAACTATTAGCAGCTAATGCTTCTTATATTTGGTGCAATGCAAGGAGTTCGGCTGCCGGCTTTTATAAAAATTTAGGCTTTGATGTCATTTCTGATGAGTTTGAGATACCCGGCGTAGGAATGCATTTTAAAATGTTATATAATTTAAATAAAATGATGAAAACAATAGATCAGTGCAATTTTAAAGACAAAAAAGCTTTACTTCGAGTAGATTTTAATGTTCCTCTGGATAAAGAATTTAACATTACAGATGATAAGCGTATGCGCGCTGCTTTGCCAACTATTAATAAGATTTTAAATGATGGCGGTTCAGTAATTTTAATGTCTCATTTGGGGAGACCTAAAGGTGGTCCTGAAGCTAAGTTTTCATTAAAACATATTCTAGGTGATCTTTCAAGAATGCTTGACCTAGAAGTGAAGTTTTCAACAGATTGTATTGGACAAGAAGCAACTGATAAAGCTTTAAATTTAGTTCCTGGACAAGTATTGTTGCTAGAGAATTTACGTTTTTACAAAGAAGAAGAAGAAGGAAATAAAGAATTTGCCGGTAAGTTGGCAAGTCTGGGAGATGTGTATGTTAATGATGCTTTTGGAACAGCACATCGTGCTCATGCTTCTACATCAATTGTTGCTGAATTTTTTCCAACTGCAAAATATTTCGGTTACTTAATGGCAGAAGAGTTGAAAAATGCTGAAAAAGTTAACCATCATGCTGTTAAGCCATTTACAGCAATCATGGGAGGAGCTAAAGTCTCAGATAAGATTCTTCTCATTGAAAGCCTATTAGATAAAGTTGATAACCTGATTATTGGCGGTGGTATGGCTTACACTTTTGCTAAAGCCCAGGGAGGTGAAATTGGCACATCATTATTAGAGGCTGATAGAATGCCCCTTTGTTTAGAGCTACTGGAAAAAGCTAAACTTAAAGGAGTGAAAATCTTTTTGCCTCTAGATACCGTAATTGCTGATAAGTTTGATAATGAGGCAGATAAGAAAACAGTGAATACAGGTGAAATTCCACAAGATTGGATGGGATTAGATATTGGCCCAAAAAGTATTGAATTGTTTTCTGAAGTCATTAAAAATTCTAAAACCTTATTATGGAATGGACCAATGGGTGTTTTTGAAATGGACAATTTTGCTCATGGTACCCGGGCAATTGTAGATGCTGTTGTGGCAGCAACACAAGAAAATGATGCCTTTTCTTTAATTGGTGGAGGCGATTCTGCAGCGGCTATTGCTAAGTTCAACATGGAAGATAAAGTAAGTTATGTGTCTACAGGTGGCGGTGCTCTTCTGGAATACATGGAGGGAAAAGAATTGCCTGGCGTTAAGGCGATTAATTCCTAATACTTAGAGTTAATGTAATAATTTTTAAAGTTATAATTGAGAAAAGCGACTCCCCTAGATGGAGGCGCTTTTCTGTTTTTACCACCTTTTAGTACCCTTAAGACCTGTATTTAAAATAATTCAAATAAAATGTAATATGTTGAAAACTTTTTGTGGTAAAATGTGGTAAAAAGTGGTAGAAGTGCCTATTTTTACACTACATAAAATGTGTATATATTAGAATGGTTCAACTATTAGGAGAGTTTGATTGTAAGTTAGATGCGAAGGGCCGCTTGATGGTGCCTTCTAGTCTGAAAAAGCAATTGCCTAATGTAGACCAAGAGGGTTTGATCATCAATAGGGGTTTTGAAAAACACCTGGTTATTTACCCGAAAAAAGTATGGCAATCCATTGTTGAAGATTTAAGTCGATTAAATGCTTATGAACAGAAAACAAGGGATTTTATCAGGTATTTTACCAGAGGGGCTACAGAATTAACATTGGATGCTACCGGTAGGGTTAATTTACCGAAACCATTATTGGAGTCTGTTGGGATTTCAACCAACACAGAGATTGTACTGGCTTGCCAGTTTGATAAAATTGAAGTTTGGTCAAAAACTGCTTATGAAGCATTATTTGACCAAGAACCCGAAAACTTCGCCAAATTGGCTGAAGAAATAATGGGGAATTTGAATAGGAGGGATGATGGAAAATAATTACCACGTACCTGTGCTGCTGGATGCATGCATAGCAGGTTTAAATATTAAACCGGATGGCGTTTATGTGGATGTTACTTTTGGTGGTGGTGGACATTCAAAAGAGATTTTAAAAAAATTAAACAAAAACGGTATTCTTATCGCTTTTGATCAGGATCCTGATGCCCAAAGAAATAAAATTGATGATCCCCGTTTTTTATTTGTAGACCAGAATTTTGCCTTTTTAAGGAATAACCTCCGTTTGTTGGGTTATAAACAGGTAGATGGAATTCTTGCAGATCTTGGTGTTTCTTCCTATCAATTTAATGAACCCGCGCGAGGCTTTTCAACCAGATTTGAGTCGTCATTGGATATGCGGATGGATAAACAAGGTGACCTTACTGCTGCTGATGTTTTAAATAAATATGCAGAAGAAGATTTGCATAAAATTTTCGGTATATATGGTGAGGTTAAAAATGCTAAATCGCTGGCCAGGGCCATCGCAACGTCAAGAATGGCAGAGCCAATTTTAACACTTGCCGATTTCAAAAAAGCAATCGCTGCACATATCCCAAAAGGTAAAGAGAATAAATACTTGGCTCAAGTTTTCCAGGCTTTGCGTATAGAAGTAAATGGAGAGATTAAGGTGTTGGAGAGTTTTCTTGAACAAACAGCTGAAGTCCTGAAGCCTGGAGGTAGATTAGTGATTATGTCTTACCATTCTTTGGAGGATAGGCCCGTTAAGAACTTTTTAGCGAAAGGTAAATTCAAAGGTGAAGTGGAGAAAGATTTTTATGGTAACCAGCAAAAGCCTTTTAACGTTATTACCCGGAAAGCAGTTATAGCAGATGAAGAAGAATTAGCAAGAAATAGCAGGGCGAGAAGTGCTAAATTAAGGATTGGGGAAAAACAATGAACCGTTTTCTGAAAAATAATGAAGAAAATCCTGAGCAAGATGAAGAGCCCCAGTTAAAGGTTGATAAAAAAGTGAAAAATCCGGAAAATGGAAAAACCTTTTTTAAAAAGCTATTAACTGAGGGTGTGGTTACTAAGGAAGCTGCGACAGAAATGTTGCCGTTTTTGTTGTTTATATCCTTTTTGTGTATGCTTTATATTGCCAACAGTCACATGGCTGTGAAAAATATCAGGGATATAGATAAGTTGAGTAAAGAAGTGAAAGAATTAAGTTGGGAGTATAAGTCTTTGAAAGCCGATCTGATGTTTAAAAGTAAGCTCACAGAAGTAGCAAAAAAGGTTGATACTTTAGGCATAAAAGTACTAACTGAGCCCCCTAAAAAGATAATTGTAAGTTACGATGAATATTAGAGCGAACATCTTATTGCGTGTTTATCTGTCTTTTGGACTGATTGTATTGCTTGCCGTAGCAGTGTTGGTAAGGTTATGCGATGTACAGTTTGTAGAGGGAGCTAAATGGCGTGCCATGGCCGACAGTCTCTCTACAAAGTACATTAATATTGAAGCCGCTCGTGGTAATATCTATTCTAACGATGGAAGTTTATTGGCTACCTCTGTTCCTGAGTATGAATTACACATGGATGTTTTTGCAGGTGGTATACAAGATAATGATGTGTTTTATGGAAAAGTAGATTCTTTGGCTTTACGATTATCTCAGTTTTTTGGAGATAAAACACCGAAAGCATATGCCCGGTTTTTACGTTCTGCAAGGCAGGATACTGCACGTTATTTGTTAATTAAACGTAAAGTAAATTATCAGGATCTTAAAACGATACGTACATTTCCATTGTTTAACATAGGGAAATATACAGGTGGTTTAATTGCTATTCAAAAGAATAAAAGAATTTTACCTTTTCAGGCGCTGGCAGCAAGAACCATTGGTTATAAAAATGTAAATGTTGCTAATGCTGTTGGTTTGGAAGGTGCTTATAGTGATTACATTAATGGCGAAAGTGGTAAAAGATTAGTGCAGCGAATTGCTGGTGGCGTTTGGATGCCTGTAAATGAGGAGGCTGAAATTGCGCCAAAAGATGGTGCAGATATTATTTCTACCATAGATATCAATATGCAGGACCTGGCGCAAAATGCATTAGAAAAGCAATTGATCGCTAGCGATGCACATCATGGCTCAGTAATTTTAATGGAGGTCGCAACGGGTGAAGTGAGAGCCGTTGCTAATTTCACTAGGGTTTCTAAAGGGGTTTATAAAGAGCTGTTTAATTATGCTATTGCTGGCAATCAGGATCCGGGGTCAACTTTTAAACTCGCTTCTTATATGGCTTTATTGGAAGATAAAAAAGTTGATACCAATACTTTGGTAAATACTGGCAATTATAGAATTCCGGGTCATACTATTAGAGATTCTCATGGTAGCATTGGAGTTGTTACTGTAAAACAGGCATTTGAAGAATCTTCTAATGCCGCTATTGCAGAATTGGTAAATACGCATTACAAAGAAGAACAATCCCGCTTTACAGACCATCTGTATGATTGGCATTTGAATGAGAAGTTAGGTCTTCAAATACCAGGGGAAGCAAAGCCTGTAGTTAAAAATCCTAAGAATAAAAGCTGGAACAAAAATATGACATTGCCTCAAATGGCTTATGGTTATGAGATGCAGCTTACGCCTTTAAAATTATTATCCTTTTATAATGCGGTTGCTAATAATGGAAGGTATGTTGCACCCATCTTTGTGAAAGAAATAAGAAGATTAGGGAATCCAATTGAACAATTCAAAGCCAGAGTTGTAAATGAGAAAATTTGTTCAGATGAAACATTGGGTAAGGCGAAAGCTTTGCTGGAAGGTGTGTTTTTGAATGGAACAGGGAGAAGTCTGGCTTCTCCTTTTTATAGGATAGCGGGTAAAACAGGAACAGCTCAAGTGGCTGATGGAAATAGGGGATATAAGGCAAAGAAACAATACCAATCTTCATTTTGTGGTTATTTCCCTGCAGATAAACCAAAATACTCCTTAATGGTAACCGTTAACGATCCCCAAGGACTTTATTACGCTGCACTTGTTGCTGGCCCACCTTTCAGAGAAATTGCCGATAGAATTTATGCCAGCGACATGCAAATGTATAATGAGGTTACAGATCGTTTAGTAGGAAATACGGTTAGCCCGCAGGCCAAAGCCGGACAATCAAAAGATATCAAAAAAGTTTATCAGGCTTTTGGAATAAAAAGTTTATATGCTGCAAAATCTGATTACTTTAACAGCATCGATACAACCAATGGCATTGTATTCCAGGAATATAGTGATGTAAAAGGGTATATGCCTAATATTAATGGCATGGGGCTTAAAGATGCCTTATATCTTGTGGGCAATGCCGGATTAAAAGCGCAGGTTAAAGGTAGTGGGAAAGTATTTAGCCAGTCCATTCCTGCAGGAAGTAAAATAGGAAAAGGCTTATCAGTTCAAATAGAATTAAATTAGGATGGAATTGCAAGATATATTATATGGTGTAGCAATAACAAAACTGGTCGGATCTACCAATAGAAATGTTAATGCTTTAACTTTTGACTCCAGACAAGTTGTTCAGGACGCCATATTCTTTGCCGTAAAAGGAGCTTTGTCTGATGGAAATGCCTTTATCAATCAAACGATTGATAAAGGTGCTAGTGTCATCATTTGTCAAGAAATACCTCCCGAATTAAAAGAAGATGTTACCTATATACAAGTAGAAGATACGAATTTGGCGTTAGGCAAAATGGCAGCTAACTTTTATGGTCATCCTTCAGCCAAATTAAAGTTGATTGGCATTACCGGAACGAATGGCAAAACAACCATAGCTACACTATTATTTAAACTTTTTATTGAATTGGGTTACAAAGTAGGGCTAATATCAACTGTTCAAAACCAAATCAATGAGGAGATTTTAACTGCTACACACACTACACCAAATCCAATTGCTTTAAACGAGCTTTTAGATAAAATGGTAAACACGGGATGTGATTTCTGTTTCATGGAAGTAAGTTCACATGCAGTGGCACAGCACAGAATTGAAGGACTTCAATTTGCCGGTGGGGTTTTTTCGAATCTCACGCATGATCATTTAGATTTTCATAAAACATTTGACAATTACCTGAAAGCAAAAAAAGCTTTTTTTGATGTTCTGCCTAAATCAGCTTTTGCACTCGTAAATGCAGATGATAAGAATGGAGTAGTAATGCTTCAGAATACCAAAGCATTAAAGAAAACTTATGCCTTAAAGCAAATGGCAGATTTTAAATCCAGAATTATTGAGAACAGGTTTAGCGGACTAAACTTGGAAATCGATGATGTTGATGTTTTCTTTAAGCTAGTAGGCTCATTTAATGCGTCGAATTTATTGGCAGTTTATGGAACAGCCATGTTGCTCGGAGAAGATAAATTAAATGTGCTAACGGTTTTAAGTAACCTTACCGGTGCAGAAGGTAGGTTTGATTATGTAAGTAATAAATTAAATATTATTGGTATTGTCGATTATGCACATACACCTGATGCCATACAAAATGTTTTAAGTACCATACAAGACATCAGGAAAGGTATAGAACAAGTGATTACCGTCATTGGTTGTGGTGGCGATAGGGATAAAACCAAACGCCCGATCATGGCACAAGTTGCCTGTGATTGGAGTGATAAAGTTATTTTGACTTCCGACAATCCGCGTACAGAAAACCCTCAAACCATTGTAGAAGAGATGGAATTAGGTGTTTCCCCAACAAATAGGCGTAAAACCTTAACCATCTTAAACCGAAAGGAAGCCATTAAAACAGCATGCTTACTCGCTAAACCTGGTGATATTATTTTACTCGCCGGTAAAGGACATGAAAAATATCAGGAAATTAACGGGGTAAGGCATCATTTTGATGATAAAGAGATATTAATGGAACAGTTAAACTTAATCAGCTAATGTTATATCATTTAATAGAATATTTACGTCAGCATTACGACTTCCCAGGATTAAGGTTGTTTCAATACATTACCTTCAGAACTTCCCTTGCCATCATAATTTCCCTGATCATCACCACTGTTTATGGTAGAAGATTGATCAACTACCTCCAAAAGAAACAAGTAGGTGAAACGGTAAGAAACTTAGGCTTAGAAGGCCAAATGCAGAAACAGGGAACCCCAACTATGGGTGGGCTCATTATTCTGCTGGGTATTTTAGTGCCAACTTTGTTACTTGCTAATTTGACGAATATTTATGTTATCCTGATGATCATTACCACCGTGTGGATGGGTGCAGTTGGGTTTCTGGATGATTATATTAAAGTTTTTAAAAAGAATAAAGAAGGACTTGCCGGCAAGTTCAAAGTAGTTGGGCAAGTGGGCTTAGGATTAATTATTGGATATACTATGTATTTTAATCCAAATATTGTAGTGCGCCAAACGGTTTCTGAAACAGAAAAGCCAAGTGCAACAGCTCCTATTATTTTAAGGGAAAAAGCTGGAAGTTACTATTATACTCAGGATGTTAAATCTACCAAAACCAATGTCCCTTTTTATAAGAAAAATGAATTTGATTATGCAAAGGTTGTTAAGTTTTTAGGGGATGGTTATGAGAAATATGCCCTTGCAGTATTCCTTTTATTTACCGTTATCATTGTTACCGGGGTTTCCAATGGGGCAAACATAACAGATGGTATAGATGGGCTTGCCACAGGCACTTCTGCAATTATTGGAATTACCCTTGGTTTGCTGGCCTATGTTTCTGGAAATACCGTGATTGCTGATTACCTGAATATCATGTATATACCGAATTCTGGCGAACTGATGATTTTTGCTGGCGCTTTTGTGGGCGCCTGTGTGGGCTTTTTATGGTATAATTCTTACCCTGCCCAAGTCTTTATGGGCGACACAGGGAGCTTGGCTATAGGGGGTATTATTGCCGCTTTTGCCATAATGATTAGAAAAGAATGGCTAATACCTATTTTATGTGGCGTGTTTTTAATAGAAATCTTGTCCGTAGTGATACAGGTAAGCTATTTTAAATATACCAAGAAACGTTTTGGTGAAGGCAGAAGAGTGTTTCTAATGTCTCCATTACATCACCATTACCAGAAAAAGGGATATCATGAAGCCAAAATTGTTACCCGGTTCTGGATTATCAGCATATTGCTCGCTATAATCACCATCATCACCTTAAAAGTTAGATAATGGAAAAGCGCATCGTCATATTAGGAGCTGGAGAAAGTGGAATAGGGGCAGCTATGCTTGCTCAAAAGCAGGGTTGTGAAGTTTTTGTGTCGGATTCCGGAGCTATTGCACCAGGTTATAAAGAAACGTTAGAGCGACTAAATATTCCTTTTGAAGAACTGCAACATACAATGGTGCTGCTATTAAATGCGACAGAAGTTATCAAAAGTCCAGGTATACCTGAACATGCTTCGGTTATTAAACAAATAAGGGCCAATGGTATACCAGTGGTGTCGGAAATTGAATTTGCAAAACGTTATACTCATGCGAAAACCATTTGCATAACCGGGTCTAATGGTAAAACTACGACCACCATGCTGACCTATCATATCCTTAAAAAAGCAGGATTGAATGTTGGTTTGGCAGGTAATATTGGGCATAGTTTTGCCGCACAGGTAGCTACCGAAACATTTGATTGGTATGTATTGGAAATATCAAGCTTTATGCTTGATGATATGTATGACTTTAAAGCTGACATTGCCGTACTACTTAATATTACACCTGATCATTTGGATCGTTACGATTACCAGATGGAAAAATATGCTGCCTCAAAAATACGCATTATACAAAACCAAACTGCAAGTGATTATTTCATTTATTGCGCTGACGACGAGGAGATCATTAATGCTTTAAATAGCACCAATATTCAAGCTATTAAATATCCTTTTTCTATTTTAAAAGAAGTTGAGAAAGGTGCCTGTTTAGCAGGTAATGATCTTCAAATTAACATAAACCCTCAAAACCAATTCACCATGTCTATAACAGAATTAGCCTTACAAGGCAAGCATAACATCTACAATTCAATGGCATCTGGAATTGTAGCGAAAATTTTAGACATCCGAAACCTCACTATTCGGGAAAGTATGAGGGATATGAGAAATATTGAACACCGCCTGGAGCATGTTGCGATAATTTCTGGTGTTGAATATATCAACGATTCTAAGGCAACTAATGTAAACTCCACTTGGTATGCCCTGGAAAGCATGAGCACCAAAGTGGTCCTTATTATGGGAGGTGTTGATAAAGGAAATGATTATAGCATGCTTAAAGAGTTGGTGAAAGATAAAGTTAAAGCTATAGTGTGTTTGGGTAAAAACAACAAAGCTATTCACAAAGCATTTGATAATGATGTAGACATCATTGTCAATACATTTTCAGCAGTGGAAGCGGTACAAGTTGCTTATCATCTTGCCAAAAAGGGTGATACTGTATTATTATCGCCTGCTTGTGCAAGTTTTGATTTGTTTCAAAGCTATGAAGACCGTGGCAACCAGTTTAAAATAGCAGTAAAAGAATTATAAGAATATGAAGGCCGTTAATGCAATTTTAGAGAAAACCAAAGGCGACAGATGGATCTGGTTGATTATCATTTTATTGTCTCTAATTTCTATTCTTGCTGTTTATAGTGCAACAGGTACGCTTGCCTATAAACATGGGGAGACTGTAGAAAAACTCCTCCTCACTAAGCACCTTATTTTTGTGGTGATGGGTATTGGTATGATCTATATTTCGCACCTGCTTGATTATAAATATTACGCCGGTATATCTAAGGTGCTGATGATAGTAACCATACCTTTACTGTTTTACACCCTTGTTTTTGGGGCCAGTCTAAATGAAGCTTCCAGATGGGTTAAAATTCCAATTATTGGCTTAACTTTTCAAACTTCCGATTTGGCTAAGTTGGCGCTAATTACCTTTTTAGCGCGGATGTTAACCCGTAAACAAGAGAATATTAAAGATGTAAAGAAAGCATTTGTACCAATTATGGGTTCAGTACTCATTGTCTTTATTCTGATTGCGCTGGCTAACTTATCCACTGCCCTTATGCTTTTTGGGGTAAGTATTTTATTGTTAATTATTGGCCGTATCAGCATTAAGCAAATTGCTATTGTTTGTGCTGGTGGATTAGTGCTCTTATTGTTGGTTGTTTTTTTAGGGCCAAGACGGGATACTTATAAATCAAGGATCAACTCGTTTCTTCATCCTGAATTGCAGAATTCTGATAAAACATATCAGGCCGATCAGGCAAAAATAGCATTGGCAGCAGGCGGCATATTTGGTAAAGGTCCGGGCAACAGTATACAGCGTAACTTTTTACCACACCCTTATTCAGATTTTATTTTTGCCATAATCGTAGAAGAATATGGGCTGGTAGGAGCCCTTGTCATTATAGTATTGTATCTGGTGTTGCTCTACAGGTGTGTAAGAATTGTTACCCAAAGTCCTAAGGCATTTGGCGCTTTGCTTGCCGCAGGGTTAAGTTTTAGTTTAACTATACAGGCATTTGCTAATATGGCTGTAGCAGTAGGCTTAGGTCCAGTTACTGGAGTGCCCTTACCATTGGTAAGTATGGGTGGAACTTCTATGATTTTTACCAGTATTGCCTTCGGAATTATATTGAGTGTGAGCCGGGATGTAGAAGAAAATAATAAAAAAGTTGTTGTAGGTGAAATTCCTGCAATGGCATAACGTTTAAATGATGGGACTAACTAAAATAATTATTTCAGGTGGCGGTACTGGCGGGCATATTTTTCCAGCCATTGCAATAGCTAATGCGTTAAAGCGCAGAGAACCTGGTTGCGAAATATTATTTGTAGGTGCTGAAGGTAGAATGGAAATGGAAAAAGTTCCTGCTGCCGGCTATGAAATTGTAGGGCTCAAAATTAATGGTATTCAGAGAGGCTCCATATTAAAAAACCTATCCTTACCCTTCAAAATCATTGGTAGCCTTCGTAAAGCATTAAAACTTATTGACACCTTTAAACCCGATGTTGTGGTTGGTGTTGGCGGCTATGCCTCTGGCCCTTTATTACTTGCCGCATCATTAAAAAACATCCCTTATTTAATTCAGGAACAAAATTCATACGCAGGTATTACCAATAAGTGGTTGGGTAAAAAGGCTTCAAAAATATGTGTTGCATTTGATGGCATGGATCAATTCTTTCCCGCTTCAAAAATACTTAAAACAGGAAACCCAGTAAGGCAGGAGGTCATTGACGTAAACAATAAACACTTTATTGGTGCAGAGCTGCTTAAACTAGATCCTTTAAAGAAAATTATTCTGGTTACCGGAGGCAGTTTAGGTGCAGGTACATTAAATAAAAGTATAGAAAAACATATTCAGGAAATTGTTGACCAAGATATCCAGTTGGTGTGGCAAACAGGTAAATTTTATTATGCAGGTATCATTAAACGCCTGGGGCTTGACTTTCATCCCAATGTGCGTATTTTGGAATTCTTAAATCGCATGGACCTTGCCTATGCAGCGGCAGATGTTATTATTTCAAGGGCTGGCGCAGGTACCATAGCTGAGCTTTGCCTGGTTAATAAGCCGGTTATTTTAGTTCCTTCTCCTAACGTAGCTGAAGATCACCAGACAAAAAATGCCATGGCCTTGGCAAAAAATAACGCCGCTATAATTGTAGTTGATCGTTCTGCAGAAGACACTTTGGTGGAAACTGCATTAGCATTATTGAATAATAAAAATAGATGTGAAGAACTTTCTATGAATATTGGGAAAATGGCACTGCCAATAGCAGATGAGCTTATTGCAACAGAGGTTTTTAACTTAGTACAAAAAAAGAATTAATATGGAATTGGAAGCAATTAACAGGGTATATTTTGTAGGCATCGGTGGAATCGGTATGAGTGCACTTGCCCGTTATTTTGCAAAACGTGGTACGCTGGTTTGTGGTTATGATAAAACTAGAACAAACTTGACCATTTCATTGGAAAGGGAAGGCATCACCGTTAATTACCTTGATGAGGATGCTGGGTTGCCAATTAGTTTTCGTGAAAAAAATGAGGACACACTGATCATTTATACCCCTGCAATTCCTAAAGACTCAGTTATACTTAATTTTTTTAAGAACAATGGTTTTGTACTAAAGAAAAGAGCGGAAGTATTGGGCATCATTAGTAGAGGTCAATTTTGTATTGCTGTAGCAGGTACACATGGTAAAACAACTACCTCTTCCATTATTGCTCATATTTTAACCCATAGTGGTTTTGGCTGCACAGCTTTTTTAGGTGGTATAGCCACCAATTACGATAGCAATTTCCTGATTGGGGAAAACAATGTAGTAGTGGTTGAAGCAGATGAATATGATCGTTCTTTCCTAACATTGAACCCTGATATTTCCATTATAACCTCCACAGATGCCGATCATTTAGATATTTATGGAGATGCAGAACAATTACATGAAACCTTTCAGCTTTTTGCTGCACAATTGAAATTAGATGGCACTTTGTTTGTTAAAGAAGGGTTAACTATTCCAAATGGAGTAACTTATGGCTTAAATGAACAGGCCTCAGTAAACGGTGGCAATATTAGAGTAATCAATTCCCGTTTCCTGTTTGATTACCATTCTGAACAAACAGACATTAAAGACTTATCTTTAATGTTACCTGGAAAACATAATATAGAAAATGCAGTGGCAGCTATTGCTGTAGCATTGAAATTAGGGATTGAGGCTCAGGATATTAAAACCGCTATAGCTACTTTTGAAGGCGTAAAAAGAAGATTTGAATATATTGTAAAAACTAAAACTCATATTTATATAGATGATTATGCACATCACCCACAAGAATTAAAAGCATGTTTTGATGCAGTACGACAACTCTATCCTGAAAAAAGACTAACCGTCCTATTTCAACCTCACTTGTTTACACGAACACGAGATTTTGCAGCAGATTTTGCGACTGTTTTAAGCACGGTAGATGATTTATTATTGTTGGACATCTATCCTGCAAGAGAATTGCCTTTGGAGGGAATTAATTCGCAGTGGTTATTGGATAAAATTACCTTAAACAATAAAACAGTTATAAATAAAGAGGTGGCGCTGCAAATAATAAAGAATAAACAACCTGAACTGCTCCTCACTGTTGGCGCAGGTGACATAGATACACTGATTCAACCACTTAAACAAATTTTGAGCCATGCTTAAAGGCATCAATTGGAAATCTATTTTGAAAGTATTTGCCTGGGTATTTAGCCTGGCCGGAGTAATTGTGCTCATGAGTTTTATCAGTGTTAAAAGACATACTGTAAATTGCAGCAACATCAAAATATTTATACCAGGGGCTGATAATTTTATTGAGAGGGAAGAGGTCGATGTGCTATTAAAACAAAGTCAGGGAAGTTTAATTGGCCGCAAACTTTTAAATATTGACCTCAATGAAATAGAAAGAAAAATGATGTCCAACCCCTATATCGCCTTAGCTAAAGTATATGCCGATATGGATGGAGTAATACATATTGAGATTAAGCAAAGACAACCGATTTTAAGAGTAATTAATGCAGGTGGACAAGATTTTTATATTGACAAAGAGGGGTTAAAGATGCCGGTTTCGGCAAATTTTACTGCCAATGTATTAGTAGCCAATGGAAATATTAGGGAACACTTTAGTGGTAGATTAGACACTTTATCGACTAAGAAAGGACAGGATTTATATAGAACTGCTTTATTTATAAATGCCGATACCTTGTGGAATGCACAAATTGAGCAGATTTTTATAGACGAAAGACAAGATATGGAATTAGTGCCACGTGTAGGTAACCAGCGCATCATTCTGGGTAATGCTGATTCGTTGGAAATAAAAATGAAAAATTTAATGGTTTTTTATAAAAAAGCGATGCCAAAAGTTGGTTGGGATACCTACAAAACAATTAACATAAAATTCACAAACCAGATTGTTTGTGAGCGAAATTTCCCTGATTCTACAAGGCTACTGTTCCTTAGAGAGGCAGACAAAGATCATAAACTTAAGATAGCTAAAATAGCTTTGAGTTTAAAGAATCAGAGTGATAAAGCTGCAAAAGAAGTGAAAACGGAAGCAGGGAAAAAAACAAGTAATAAAACGCATTAGTCAATTATATAGTTATGGGCAAAGAAAAATCTACCATCCAGTCTCCAATAGTAGTCGGACTGGATATAGGCACTACAAAGATCTGTGTCATCGTGGGGCGCAGAACAACACATGGGAAGATTGAAGTGTTAGGCATAGGGAAAGCTGAATCCTCGGGTGTAACCCGTGGGGTAGTTTCTAATATACAAAAAACTGTTCAAGGCATAACACAGGCTGTGGAAGTAGCAAGCGGGCAATCTAATGTCGAGATTCGCGTTGTTAATGTGGGTATTGCAGGGCAGCATATTAAAAGTTTGCAGCACCGCGGTATACTCACTAGAAGAGAATTGACAAATGAAATTGGTAAAAAAGACATTGACAAATTAATAGATGATATGTTCAAACTGGTTATGCCCCCCGGTGAAGAAATTATCCATGTTTTGCCGCAAGAATTTACCATTGACAATGAGCCTGGTGTAAAAGACCCGATTGGTATGGCGGGTGTTCGTTTAGAAGCGAATTTCCACATCATATCAGGGCAGGTAACTGCTGTGAAAAACATAATGAGGTGCGTTTCGAATGCGGGGTTAACCACCCAGGAGTTAATATTGGAGCCATTGGCTTCCTCTGAATCGGTGTTAAGCGATGAGGAAAAAGAAGCAGGTATTGCTTTGGTTGATATTGGTGGTGGTACTACAGATATAGCTATTTTTCATGAAGGCATTATCCGTCACACTGCAGTAATTCCATTTGGTGGTAATAGCATTACAGAAGACATTAGAGAAGGTTGTTCGGTAATGCGCAACCAGGCTGAATTGTTAAAAACAAGGTTCGGTTCTGCACTTGCTGAAGAAAACAAAGAAAATGAAATCATTTGTGTACCTGGATTAAGAGGCAGAGAACCCAAAGAAATTTCCGTTAAAAATCTTGCCTATGTTATACAGGCACGTATGGAGGAAATTATTGAGCATGTGTATTACGAAATTAAAGCTTCAGGTTATGAGAAAAAACTAATCGGAGGTGTGGTAATCACAGGCGGAGGTGCGTTATTAAAACATTTATCACAATTGGTGGAATATGTAACTGGATTAGATTGCCGTGTGGGTTATCCTAATGAGCACTTGTCAAAATTCGAGGATATGTCTAAAGCCATTTACGACGATTTGAAAAGTCCGATGTATGCCACTAGTGTTGGTTTATTAATTAAAGGAATCCAGAAAGCGGAAGAATTAATAGAGGAAATGAAACAACCAGGTGTTATTGTTGAAAAACCTTTAGAAGTAAAAGAGAAAACAAAGCGAAGCGGTACAGGGTTGTTTGATAAGCTTTTGGCTAAAACCAAAGACTTTATCAAAGATGATATGAACGTTAGTGATGAAGATTATATAAAACCGTAATAATTTTCCACAAACAGTGATTTTTCAACATTACTAACATTTGTGGAAATCGCCTGTTTAAAAAGTGTTAATATTACATTAGGTAAATGAACAGGTTAGGCTAAATTTTAAACAACTGATTCATAAAGATATGCAGTTCGAAATGTTAAAAGATAAGTCATCGATCATCAAAGTAATTGGTGTTGGTGGCGGTGGTGGTAATGCGGTAAACCATATGTACCGCCAAGGAATTACTGGTGTAGACTTTATTATATGTAATACTGATGCCCAGGCCTTAGAGTTTAGTCCTATTCCAAATAAAGTTCAATTAGGTGCAAGTCTGACTGAAGGAATGGGTGCAGGTTCCATACCAGAAGTGGGAAAGAACTCTGCTATTGAAAACATTGATGACATCAAGCAGATGTTGGGCAGCACTACAAAAATGCTCTTTATCACGGCAGGGATGGGTGGAGGTACTGGAACGGGTGCAAGTCCGATCATAGCGCAGGCAGCCAAAGAGCTTGATATACTTACAGTTGCCATCATTACAACTCCTTTCTCTTTTGAAGGTAAGCGTAGAAAGATGCAAGCTGAAGATGGGTTGGATGAGTTAAAGAAGTATGTGGATTCTTATCTGGTGATTTCTAACGACCGGTTACGGGAGATTTTTGGTAACTTAACCTTAGGATCGGCATTTGCCCAGGCAGATGACATTTTAACAACCGCCGCCAAAGGAATTGCAGAAATCATTACAGTGCCTGGTTACATTAACGTGGATTTCAAGGATGTGCGCACGGTGATGAAAGACAGTGGTGTTTGTATTATGGGTAGTTTTGCCTGTGATGGTGAAGACAGAGCTATTAATGCGGTTGAGGGTGCGTTGGCTTCTCCTTTGTTGAAAGACAATGAAATTGAAGGTGCGCGTTACATTTTACTGAATATTAGTTCTGGTCTACGCGAAGTAACGATGGATGAGGTTACGATTATCACTGATTATATCCAAGATAAAGCAGGTCTTTCAGCAGATTTAATCTGGGGTAATTGTATTGATGAAAATCTGGAAGATAAATTATCTGTAACTATTATTGCCACTGGTTTTCAAACTACGGAACAACGTGCACATGATAAAAAGAACGTTAAAAAGATTTCTTTATTAACCCCTGAAGAGGCTCCATTAGTAAAACCAATTGAAGCTGTAAATTCTTTCATTGAACCAAAGATAGAAGTATATTCCAATGAGCCTGTACTTAAGGCTAAAGAGGAAAAACAACCTGATCTTTTTGCTGATATGTTTAACGGTGCTAAATCAAGGAAAACGGAAGAGCCCGATCATATTATCAGACATACGTTGATAGAGGAAGAAATTCCAGAAACAAAATCGGAAAAAGGCTTTGAATTTGAAATAAAACTTGCAGAAACAGACTACGTTTTTGAAAAACCGGCAGCTCATTTTGGATCAAAAGGAATGGCTAATGAATCAGAAGCCCAAAAAGAAACAGGATTAGATGATGACAAAAGCGATGAATCTATCGAAGATCAGCTTAAGAAATCAAAAGAAAGAATATTAAGGTTAAAAGATTTGAGCATGAAACTGCGTACCAGCAATGGTTTACAAGAATTGGAGAATGAACCAGCTTATAAACGCAAGCAAATGCAATTACAACAGGTTCAGCATTCTTCAGAGTCGCAAGTTTCCAGATTTACCTTAAGTAATGATGAAGATGGTACCACGGAGATAAGACCGAATAATTCTTTTTTACATGACAATGTTGATTAAGATATAACAATTTAGATCAAAAGCCTTAGCATTTATTTTGTTAAGGCTTTTGATCTAAAAGACGTTTTTACATTTATAAACACTTGTCCGTTTGTTCTTATTGCATATCAATTGATAAAACCTTAAATTTGCAAAAAATAAGTTAACTTAATAACATATAAAATTGGATATTTTTGAAAAGATAGCAACGCATATGGGCCCGCTAGGGCAGCACCAAAAATGGTCGCATGGATATTTTTCTTTCCCAAAACTAGAAGGCGAGATTGCTCCTCATATGCATTTCCGTGGAAAAGAACATTTAGTATGGAGCTTAAATAATTATCTTGGTTTAGCTAATCACCCTGAAGTTAGAAAAGCAGATGAAGCCGGAGCGGCAGAATTTGGAATGGCTTACCCGATGGGTGCACGTATGATGTCTGGTAATACCAAATATCATGAACAATTAGAGCAGGAACTGGCTGCCTTTGTTGGCAAACCAGATGCTTTTCTATTGAACTATGGCTACCAGGGTATGTTATCTATTATTGACTGTCTGGTAGACCGTAACGATGTAATTGTTTACGACGGTGAGTGCCATGCCTGTATCATTGACGGTTTAAGGCTGCACATGGGCAAACGTTTTGTTTATAAGCACAATGATATAGAAAGTGCACGTAAGCAGCTGGAGCGAGCTACAAAGCTGGTAGAACAGAGTGGTGGCGGTATCCTTGTCATAACAGAAGGTGTTTTTGGAATGTCAGGTGCACAGGGTAAGCTGAAAGAGCTTGTTGACCTTAAAAAAGATTTTAATTTCAGGTTATTAATTGATGATGCGCATGGTTTTGGTACCATGGGTAGCACAGGAGCTGGAACCCATGAAGAACAAAATTGCATTGATGGGGTAGATATTTACTTTGGTACGTTTGCTAAAGCAATGGCTGGAATAGGTGCATTTGTAGCTTCATCTGAACAAATCACTAATTTTTTCCGCTACAATATGCGTTCTCAAACCTTTGCAAAGGCCTTGCCGATGCCAATGGTTATCGGCTTATTGAAGCGCCTGGAATTATTGAAGAACAAGCCAGAACTTAGGGAGAATTTGTGGAATATAGCCACGGCCTTACAAACTGGATTAAGAGCACGTGGTTTTGATATTGGCATTACTAATACCGTAGTTACTCCTGTGTTTTTAAAAGGGGAGTTGCTGGAAGCCACAGCATTAACAATGGATCTTCGCGAGAACTATGCTATTTTTTGTTCCATTGTAGTTTACCCGGTAATTCCTCGAGGATTAATTGAATTGAGGTTAATACCAACAGCTGTTCATACTTTAGAAGATGTTGAGCGCACACTGGTTGCATTTAGTGCAATTTCTGAACGCTTAATAAGCGGCTATTATAAAGACAATAAGTTAGCGGTTTAAGTAGCGACAACCTAGTGAAAGCGGTTTCCAATATGTTTGGAGACCGCTTTTTTTATGAAGTCTTTTTTTATTATCCAAACTTTTATGAGCTGAATTACGACTTAGCAGCGTGAGTGGAGTCTTGATGTAATATTGGCAGGTTCTTTCCTTATCCTTGGTAGGTCCTTCGCAGGTCATTTAGACCTACCAACGACCTACCAATGACCTACCAACGACCTACTAACGACCTGTCAACCCTAACTTGAAATAAAACGATTTCACTTAAAATGTGGCGACAAAAAAAAGACTGTCAGCATGATGATGTGACAGTCTTTTTTTTTAAAACTATTAAATTTTAATAGCATAAATTTTTGAAACCTTTAAGCGCTCAGCTTTTCAATCTCTTTAATGATTTGCTGTTCCAACTCTTTTGTTACACTCATTAAAGGCAACCTTACCCCATCTCCGCAAATTCCTAAATATTTAAGTATTGCTTTAACGCCCGAAGGATTTCCTTCAGCGAAAACTAAGCGGGTAATTTCAATTAATCGTAAATGTAAAGTGGCTGCAGTTTTAAAATCGCCAGCAAGGCAGTACCTGATCATTTCAGAGAATTCTTGCGGTAAACCATTACCAATTACGGAAATGACGCCAGTAGCACCCATGGCAATTAGGGGTAATGCAGCAGCATCGTCACCAGAAATTAACATAAAATCCTCAGGCTTATCGCGCAAAATTTGATTAAACTGCTCAAAGTTAGCAGAAGCATCTTTTGTACCAATGATGTTCTTGCAATCATTAGCTAACCTGCAGGTTGTTTCTGCACTTACATTGCTGGCCGTTCTACCGGGCACATTGTAAAGAAAAACAGGTAAATCACTGGCTTCACTTATAGCTTTATAATGTTGATAAATTCCTTCTTGTGTAGGTTTGTTATAATAAGGACTGGCAGATAAAATGGCATCATAACCATTTGCCTGAAAATTTTTAATTTCAGCAACAACTGCAGCAGTATTATTGCTGCCGATACCTGCAACCAATGGTATGCGTCCATTGTTAATTTCAGCAGTAAATTCCCAGATCTTTTTCTTTTCGTCTTTATTGAGTGTTGATGCTTCTCCTGTAGTACCTAAAGATACCAGGTATTCTACTTTACCATTGATCAGGTGATTGATTAAGTTTTTCAACCCATCATAGTCTACCGATCCATCTGCATTAAAAGGTGTAACTATAGCTACACCGGTTCCATGAAATTTTTTCATTTTTCTATTTATTTCAACATCTCTAATAAATCGTCCTCTGAGATCAGGGGGACATTAAGTTTCTGCGCTTTTTCCAATTTAGACGGCCCCATATTATCTCCGGCAACCAGGTAACTAAGTTTTGCAGAAATACTGCTTAAAATTTTACCACCATTACTTTCAATTAATTCTTTAAGCTCTTCTCTACTGAATTTCTCGAAAACTCCCGAAATTACAAATGTTTTTCCACTTAATTTCTCACTTTGCAGTGTAATTTCAATTTCTTTTGCCTCAAACTGTAGATTATGCGCTTTTAGGAGTTCTATTTGTAACAAATGTGCTGGTTTATTAAAGTATTCCTGTATGCTTTCTGCAATGCGTTGTCCTATTTCATCAATTGCAACCAGGTCTTCTAGAGAAGCAGCCATTAAGCGGTCGATGTTTTTTATGGCGAAGGCTAGTTTTTTGGCTACCGTTTCTCCAACATACCGAATGCCAAGACCAAACAATACTTTCTCAAAAGGCATTTGTTTAGAAAATTCTATGCCTTTCAACATATTTTCTATAGATCGTTCTCCAAAGCGGGCTATTGTTTTTAACTCTTCCGCTTTATCTTTTAAAGTATAAAGGTCACTGATATGCCTGATCAATCCTTTCTGGTAGAAAGCCTCAATGGTTTCATCACCCAGTCCGTCAATATTCATCGCTTTTCTGCCGATGAAATGCTGTATTTTACCTACTATTTGTGGTGGGCAACCTTCATCATTGGGGCAATAAAAAGCCACTTCACCCTCTTTTCTAAGCAGTTGGGTATCGCATTCCGGGCAAATAACAGGGTAAATTACTTTTACAGCACCAAGTTTTCTTTTTTCAAGGTTAACATTAATAATTTTAGGGATTATTTCTCCACCTTTTTCTACAAAAACACTGTCGCCCAAATGCAAATCCAATCTTTCAATTTCATTGGCATTGTGTAAGGTGGCCCTTTTTACTGTGGTGCCGGCAAGCAATACCGGTTTTAGATTGGCAACCGGCGTAACAGCACCCGTTCGGCCTACTTGGTAAGTTACTTTTTCCAGAATGGTTTCCACCTCCTGCGCTTTGTATTTGTAAGAAATTGCCCAACGTGGTGATTTTGCAGTAATACCTAATTCCTGTTGCTGCGCATAACTGTTTACTTTCAAAACAATGCCATCAATAGCATAACTCAATTTGAAGCGTTCAAGTTCCCAATACTTAATAAATGCAAATACTTCAGTTATAGAAGGCGCAAGTATGGTGTGTTCGCTTACATGGAAGCCCCAGGTTTTTAAAATCTGTAAACTCTCCCAATGTGTTTTAAAATGAGTTTTATCTGTATTCATAGCATATAAAAAGCAGTCTAAGGGCCTTTTGGCCACTTCATTGGAGTCTTGCATTTTAATGGTTCCGGAGGCAAAGTTTCTTGGGTTGGCATAAGAAATTTCGCCAAGCTCTTCCCGTTCCTTGTTAAGGCGGTTAAAAGCGGCAAGGTGCATTAATATTTCACCTCTGATTTCAAAGATCTCTGGCGCCTCCATTGTTTTAAGCTGATGAGGGATGCTGCGGATCGTCTTTACATTATTGGTCACATCATCGCCCTTTTTTCCATCACCACGGGTAACCGCACGCACCAGTTTATGCTGTTCATAGGTTAGGCTTATAGATAGTCCGTCGAACTTTAATTCGCAAACATATTCAAAATTATCACCAATTGATTTCCTGATGCGTTCATCAAAATCCAGTAAATCCTGCTCATTATAAGTATTACCCAAAGAAAGCATTGGCCATTTATGGTTAACGGTAATGAAGTTTTTGGTGATTTCTCCCCCAACTTTTAAGGTAGGGGAATCAGGATCTGCAAATTCAGGATTTTCTTTTTCCAGCTTGGCGAGTGTTTCTAATTTCTGATCAAATTCATAATCGGAAATAGTAGGTGTTGCAAGCACGTAATAATTATAGTTGTGTTGGTTAAGTTCTTTAACCAAAGCATCCATTGTGTCTTTTATAGCAGATTTTGACATAAAAGCGAAGATACGAAAAGATGCTGATCTTCATCAGCAGGGAGGAATTGCACTTATAATTTTTTTTCAATCTCCTTATAAATGTTCATATAATCAGGCGTAATGGTATCTCTATAAATAATGAGACTTTCTGTAAGCTGTTCCAATTGTTCGAGTGTAAATGGTTCATGCCATAATCGCATACAAATGCGGTTAAGGGCATAAGTTATGTTTTCGATCTTTTGATAACTGAGCAAATACCTGCTGGAAATAAATCCATCTAAAAATTTCATAAACAAGTCCATGTCATTGACTCCTGCCTTCATTAAAAAAGATTGGAGCGAGTCGCTATTGGCCTCATTTAATTGTATGTAAAATTGGTTAATGTTAACCTGGTTTTTTGTAGTAAGCAGGTGATCTAAAATAAGTTCTAAACCAATGTGGGCAAGGAAGAAAGGTTTGACAGGGCCGGTCTGCATTGCGGGCATCATTAATTGTTTAAGCTCAGCAGTTTGGGAAGTAAAAAAATCTGAACCATGAAATAAGCGGTCGACCTCTAAATGTCTTTTCCATCCTTTTAGTATAGCTGCTTCTCTCGGGAAATCTAAAAATAAGTGTTCTTCTTTCTGCGGATTCAGGTTCCAATCTTTATGTGCATTTTTAATAAAATCTGGCAAAACTATTCCAATAACCAGATGGGAGTCTGTTTCCTGTTGATCAAAATAATAGTGGGATAAAAAGTTCATTAGCTTAAAAATAGTCAAAATCTTTGGAATATGGACGATAAAGGCTATCCAATTTTAGCTGTTAACCTAGCTTTTCCTATATTTGCCGGAAAAGGAAGAAGATGACCAATTTTGTTGAAGAGTTACGTTGGAGAGGTATGTTACATGATATCATGCCTCATACAGAAGAAAAATTAAAAGAAAGTATGACCTCAGGTTATATTGGATTTGACCCTACTGCTGATTCTCTTCATGTTGGTCATTTAACACAAATTATGACCTTGATTCATTTTCAACGCGCTGGTCACAAGCCATTTGCTTTGGTTGGTGGTGCAACAGGTATGGTTGGCGATCCTTCAGGAAAATCGGCAGAAAGAAACCTGCTTTCGGAAGAACAGTTAGCTATAAACCTAGCCGGTATTAAAAACCAGTTAAGTAAGTTTTTAACCTTTGGTGATAGGGGTAATGACGCTGTAATGGTGAATAATGCAGATTGGTTTAGAAATATAAATTTCCTTGATTTTATCAGGGATGTAGGAAAACACATCACCGTAAATTACATGATGGCCAAAGACAGCGTTAAAAAACGTTTGGAAGGCGATGGAGGAGCTGGATTATCTTTTACAGAATTCTGTTACCAGTTGATACAGGGTTATGATTTCTATTACCTGTGGAAAAACCATGATTGCTTATTGCAAATGGGTGGTTCTGACCAATGGGGAAATATTGTTACCGGAACTGAGTTGATCCGCAGAAAAGACAGTGGCACGGCTTATGCCATCACTACGCAATTAATCAAAAAGGCAGATGGCACCAAGTTCGGTAAAACGGAATCTGGAGCAGTATGGTTAGATGCGACGAAAACCTCCCCATATAAGTTTTACCAGTTTTGGTTAAATGCTTCTGATGATGATGTAAAAAAATGGATCAGGATTTTTACCTTAAAAACCAGAGAAGAGATCGAAGGATTAGAAACACAACACAATGAAGCGCCGCATTTACGCCTTTTGCAAAAATCGCTCGCAGAAGACATTACCGTTAAAGTACATAGTGTTGAAGCATTAGAAACGGCGATTAATACCTCAGATTTTTTATTCGGCAATGGCTCTTTAGCGTTCTTTGCTACCCTAAATAAGGAACAGGTACTCGAAATTTTTGAAGGTATCCCGCAGTTTACGATTGCTAAAGAGGAACTGGCCAAAGGTTTAGATGCAAGCACTTTACTGGCTGAAAAAACCAGTGTTTTTGCCTCAAAAGGGGAAGCTAAAAAATTGATTCAGGGAGGTGGCGTTTCTTTAAATAAGGAAAAAATCAAAGAAGCAACAGCCATATTTAACAGCAATAACCTGTTGAATGATCAATACCTTATTGTTCAAAAAGGGAAGAAAAATTACTTCCTGATTATTGCAGAGTAATTTGTTTTATAGCTTTTAATGGTTTTAACTATATCCGTTTATATGTAATTTATCTGTATTTTCATTCATACCGTGAAAATCTTCGAAGTAGGTTCACTAGTAAGTTATAGGCGTAAAGAATTTGTATCAATAATTTTATATTAACACTTTTCCTGATTTTTGAGGAGGAATTACCTAAAATGGGTGTATTTAGCAGTGAGAAGCACAAAATAAATGCAAAGAATAGGAGTTAAACTTTAAAGGTCTTCGAATTATAGACGAAGTACTATCAAAACAAAATGGCATATAAAAACACCATTTCCATTTCTGTTTTGTTATTAAAATAAATCACTTGTCCGCTATGAAAAAGACGGCAGAAAGAAAATATTTCGACAAAGAGTGGAGCGGTATGCGCGCCAGCATGAAATCCTTTTTAAAAGAAGGACAGCAGGAAGATCTCCATCAATTCAGGCTCCAAATTAAAAAGTTAAGAGCCTTTTTGATCTTGTCGGACAGTGAGGCGCATAATCCAAAATTGATTAAACACTTCAAACTTGTTAAAAGGATATTTAATGAGGCCGGTGTAATACGCGATGCTTACATCAACCTGGAATTAGGTAAAGCTTATCAAATAAAAACCCCAGGATTTGAAAAAAATCAGCAGCAACAGCTAGCAACAGCCATCAAAAGGTTTAATTTGAGATACGATAAACATGTTGCAAAAATTAAATACACCTATAAAAAACTTAAAAGGGAAATTAAACCTATAAGTGAGGAGCCTATTAACCTATTTTATCAAAACCAGTTGCAACAAATTTCAACTATTCTTGGAGAACAGAAATTTAATAAGCAGTTACACGATTGCCGTAAACAGCTTAAAATTTTAATATTCAACCATAAATTGTTCCAGCCTGAACTGCATATTGGCTTTAATAAGGATTATTTGGGCCAGGTACAAACAGCTATAGGAGACTGGCATGATATTGTGCTGGCAAAAGCGCTGTTTTCAAGTAAAACTGAAAAAGACAAAGAAGTGATAGTTAACTTAAAAAAGCAGGACCTCAAAAACAAAAAATATATAACTGACCTTACTAAAGATTTTTATAGACAGGCAACGACAGTTGAAGAGGTGCTTACTGTAGAATTGAGTTAATTATGACTTTATAGCTTCCTGGTTTCGAATAGATTTGTTTACGAACATAAAGATTTGTTATCTTTATCGTAAAAATATTACCATGAAGTATTTCACGCTCGCATTGTTGCTTTTTATTTTATCGTTTTCTGTTCAGGCTCAATTTAACATAGAAAAAGATCCTTACCTAATCCATTCTTTAAAGGACAAATTGATTAATAGAGTGAATGCCAGGACTTCTGGAGGTAGTATTTCGGTTGCAGGAATTCAAACTGGCGATGTTAGATTGGAAGTGTACGTTCGGCCATCTGGAAATACCAATAGTCGCATCAATAAGGAAGACCTTCGTAAAAAGCTGGAACAAGATTACGATTTAACGATCTCTGTTGTTAACCAGGTACTCAATGTGACTGCAAAACCAAAATCTAGCCTCAATTGGAAAAAGCAGCTGAGCATTTCTTATAAAATATTTGTTCCTCAAAATGTATCCACAGACCTGAGTACCAGCGGTGGAAGTATCAATTTATCAGGCTTAAAAGGTAGTCAGGAATTTGTGACCAGTGGTGGCAGTCTTCATATTGATAAACTTAATGGAGAAATAAACGGAAAAACTTCTGGTGGCAGTATACATGCAGAAAATAGTTCTGGCATGATAGACCTTTCTACTTCAGGAGGTTCATTAAACCTAGTCGGTTTGCAGGGTACCATAAACGCACGTACAAGTGGTGGTAGTATTAATGGGAGTAATGTTAAAGGCGAACTTATTACAGCTACTTCTGGTGGAAGTGTTAATTTAAGTGACATGAGTTGTAGTTTGGATGCTTCAACAAGTGGAGGAAGTATGAATATAGCGATAAAAGAGCTTGGCAAATACGTTAAAGTAAGCAGTGCCGGCGGCAATATTAAATTGGAAATTCCTGGTCAAAAAGGACTCAACCTTAAGGTGGATGCACAACCGCTAAAAGTGAGCTCTTTAACTAATTTTAAGGGTATTCACGATGAGCGGAGCTTAGATGGTACGCTTAATGGTGGTGGTATACCTGTTAAGGTTCAGGGAAATAGCGGGGTAAATGTGGTATTTCTTTAAGCTATTGCACCAATAAATTACAACCCCTAATGTCTGCATGATCAAAACGACCCAAAACCTCAAAAGAGCCATCGGCATATAGCCTTCCTAAATCTTGAGTAGCAATAAAAGAGCAGGAATTAACATTGGCCAGGTCGATGACGTTAATGCCGCCGGTTTGTTGGTTTTTAACCAAACTTAAGGGGTCATTTGCTTCTCTTAATACAATTTTCATCCAGCTTGGGCAGTTAAAAATGCCATTTCCAGAAGAATAGGCCTGAGATAGGAGCTCTGTCATTCCGTATTCACTATGAATAGCTGTTACGCCAAAACCTGCGTTTAAAATATCATGGAGTTCTTCTCTTACCATTTCTTTTCTTTTGCCTTTCATCCCACCAGTTTCCATCACAATGAGTTCTGGGAAAGATAATTGGTATTCTTCTAAGAAATCAAGAAGGGCATAGGTTACTCCAATTAAGATTGCTTTTTGCTTAGCCGACTTTAATTGCTGCAAAGTGTTAAACAACTCCAGTTGGTTATGCAGGAAATAACCACTATTAGGATGATTGCTTTGTTTTAATAAGGCATCTACCATGTAAATTAAAGAGGAGCCATCTCGCTCCAGGTAAGAAGGCAATAGTGCCAGCAAACAAGTATCTTTTATATTTCCATAAAACTGCTCAAAAGCTGTGTTGAAGCTGTCTTCATAAACTTTAACTGCGATCACCAAATGTTGGCTTTGTATGGTGCCTGTTGTGCCAGAGCTGCTGAAAATGATTTCGGGTTCGCTGTTATCGCTTGTTACTTGATGTGTTTTAAAAAAAGAAATAGGCAGATAAGGAATGTCAGCAACTTGAATTACCGTTTCCGGTAGCACCCCTAAATGGTAAAGGTATGATTTATAAACGGCACAGTTTTCAGCCTGGTGTTTAAAGGTGGCTAAAGCATGTTCATTAAAGACTTGTTCGCTGTTTATAGAAAAGATTTCATTTTGATTCACCCGACAAAAATACGCAACTAGATTTGTTTTAAGAATTGCTTTTCTCAATTAGGATCGCCTTACGGAAATGATAACCGCAGAAACCACTAATGGCAGCAGTAAAACCACCCAATAAAGCGGTAAGAATCAATATCAAAATCCATGATTTAACCATCAGCATTTCTCCTACACGCTTTGCTAGCAAATGCTCATTGGGAATACTCTTAAAAAGAGCCATGATTGTCCAAAGTAATACTATTGCTAGAAAAGGCGACCAGAGTGCTATTTTTCCCGTTTTACCAATAAAACTGCAGGTAATAAAGGAGATAATTACAATGACCCACCATGGAGCGATAAGCTGCAAAAGAAATGAGGCGATGAAAATGATGAGGAAAACCATATTATTTATTGGTGATTTTTAATTTAGAAATTATTTTTGCTGAAGGGTCGTTAGGTGATTTCATGAAATAGAGGTCATATAACTCTCCCTTTGCCCAGGTATCGATCATGTTGTCGTAAAATTGACTGCCAGGATTTCCTGATTGTCCACCAGGAAATACCCCATGACCTTTAGGTGTTTTCCCCAATTCCACCACCATTCTCCAGGATGGGCCATTACTTTCTGTCAGGGCATTAATGGTGCTTTTTCCACCACCAATTAATAAGGTTTTAGAGCCAAAACCTGGTATTTTTGCTAAATGCGGTACATTGGTATGTTTTACATTTGCCCATTCCCATGATTTGCCTATAGCGCCATATTTTCTTTCCAAGCTGTCGCAGGTATATTTAAAGGATTCATTTACAAGATCTGCTAAGGTTTCTTTTTTTGTTGTATTGACATTATCGAACCATTTTGAATTTGGCTCTTTAATAATCAATTCAATGGTCTTGTCTCTGGAAGGATAACGCATTGGGACGGTTGCAATCGTAAATTCATCATCCCAGATGTTAAAGAAAAGGCGTTTAGACCATAAATCAAATACACTTGCAGCAATCTCCTTGGCCTTAAAATATTTGTTCCATTTATTGACGAGGTTGAAAGCTTCTTTCTGAGTGGCGTTTAATGTGCTCATGTCTACTTTGTCTAAAATACCTGGCAATAGATTTTCTGCAAACAAACTGTATGAATCGCTCTGCATAACCCGCATGCTATCTGCGGTAATATTTTTCATAGCCGATAGCTTATCATTAATTCGCTTGGCACGTTCGTAAGAACTAAATTCCCAATTGATGTAATAAGGATAAGTTTGATCGGTACTACTTTGGTTGGCCGAGCTCACAAAATTTCTTGGTGGGTTTTTTACAGTAGGATTTTGATCTGCATTAATCCAACCTTGCCAGTCACTTTTTGGATCAGTACCATCGAGAATAAATTTACCCTGTTCTCTCCATTTTAAAGGGAACTTTCCATTAGCAGTTATGGCAATGTCATTATCTACAGAAGCGAAAGCGAAATTTTGTGCAGGAGCTGTATAAAAGGTAAGTGCTTTACGGTAATCCTCATAATTTTTGCCCCTGTTTAAATAATAGAAAGTCATCAGCTCATTGGATTTTTCATGTGCAATCCAACGCAAAGCATTACCTGCAGGAACATTATTGCTGAGTGACAATTTTTCGGGTTTTTGGTAATAAACAATCGGACCATGATGTGTATAGGTTACGGTATCAATTTCAGTTTTTTCGCCCCGTATTTTTATGTTTTCCAACCGTTGAGTGGTATTATTCCATTTGTCATTATACCAATAACTTTTATGGTCGTTATCTTTAAATTTAATCTGATAGAAGTCGAGTACATCAGCAGCTACATTTGTAACGCCCCAGGCAATATTTTGATTAAAACCAATGGTAATTCCAGGTGCTCCAGGTAATGAAACACCATAAGCATTTAGGCCAGGGGCATTTAATTGAATTTGGTACCAAATGGAAGGTAAGGTTAGATTTAAATGAGGGTCATTAGCCAGTATAGGATATCCTGAGGCTGTTTTTTTACCACAAACAGCCCAGTTGTTACTACCAATACCATCCTCTTTTTGATGAGTTTGTGTGTTGCTGCTCATCATTTGGTTAAAAGCAAGAGGTGCTGATGGAACTTTAAGAGGTTTAAAAGCCCATTTTGTCCCTTTGGGAATGATGGGGTCTTCTTTAAATGGGTAATTTGGGAAAAGGTTATTGGTTACTTCTGGGCCAAATTTGTTAAGAATATTGCTCATGTAGAATTCATCTGAACCCATGGCTAAGACGGCAGACATCTGTTTTAACAATAAGGCACATTTAAGCGGTGTCCAGTCTTCTGGTAAAAAGTTCAGTATTTTATATTCTACAGGTAAGTTTGCTGCAGAAAGAGAATGGATATAAGCATTGATGCCGGCTGTATAGGCAAGGACCATTTCCTTAGTCTTAGGGTTTTGCAGAATACCTTGCAGCGATTGCTCGGCTCCAAATACCATGCCCATGCGGCGATGGTAACGATCAACCTCAATTGCCTGAGCGCCTACTACTTCCGACAGGCGGCCTGCGGCATAGCGAGTCTGGAAATCCATTTGCCATAAACGATGCATTGCAGTTACATAACCTTGAGCATAGTATACGTCATGATCATTTTTAGCGAAAATATGTGGAATCATACGGTCATCAAATACTATATCAACATTTTCAAGTGTTCCTTTTAAAACAATTTTATTGCTGCTGTTAACCTTTATAGGCTCTGCATTCTGCCAAAAGCCGGAAAAAGGGTTTAAAAACTTCAAAAGCGGTGGGATTTGTCCAAATTTGGTGTTGAAGCTATATATTAATAGAAGCGGAATGACGATACAAAAAAGAGCCTTGACTTTATTCATTTTGATAGGGTTATTCTAAATGGCAATGCAATTTAATAAAACTAAATCATATACACGCCAATGATTATTTGTTGATAATGTCATAAATAAAAATTGTATTTGCTATTTTGATTAAATATGCTAAATTTATATATAGTTAACCATCTAATAAATTAACGTATGATCAAAAAAATTACTCAAGCAGTATTTATGCTTTTGGTATGCTTTGCTGTAGTCTCCTCTGCGCAAGCCCAAAGTATCCTGGTTAGTGGAACCGTTACTGATAAACTAACAAAAGAACCTATACCAGGTGTAGGTATTACTGTAAAAGGAAAAACGGTTGGAACCGCCACTGATGGAAGTGGTAATTTTTCTTTTAACACAACTGAGAAAGTACCTTTTAGCATCGTTATCTCTTACATTGGTTATATTTCTATGGAGAAAGTAATCACGGCAAACAATATACGAATCGAAGTTGAGCTGGAAAGCACGGCGATACTCGGGCAGGAGGTTGTAATTTCAGCTTCCAGAACACCAGAGCGAATCCTGGAATCACCAGTAACTATAGAAAGAATGAGTGCCGCATCGATCAAAGAAACGCCGGCCGCCTCTTTTTATGATGCGATCAGTAATATGAAAGGAGTGGAGATGAGTACGCAAAGTTTAACATTTAAATCAATTAATACCAGGGGATTTAATTCTAACGGTAACACACGGTTTAACCAGTTTGTTGATGGGATGGATAACCAGGCACCTGGATTGAATTTCTCCGTAGGCAATATTGTAGGCCTTTCAGAACTTGATGTAGATAACGTAGAATTATTACCAGGTGCTGCTTCAGCGCTGTATGGTGCAGGTGGTATCAATGGAACTTTATTA
Organism: Pedobacter sp. CG_S7; assembly: GCF_040544395.1. Taxonomy (NCBI): domain Bacteria; kingdom Pseudomonadati; phylum Bacteroidota; class Sphingobacteriia; order Sphingobacteriales; family Sphingobacteriaceae; genus Pedobacter; species Pedobacter sp. CG_S7. The sequence continues at coordinate 43,440 of NZ_JBEONS010000023.1, forward strand.
ATGACTTCAAAAAATCCTTTTGATTATCAGGGGGTTAGCTTTCAATATAAAACAGGTGTCAATCATGTGAATGATGGTAAAAATGCTGTGGAACCTTTTAACCAAATGGATCTTCGTGTGGCTAAAGCCTGGAATAAAAAGTTTGGTATTAAATCAACTTTTTCATTTTTGCAGGCTAAAGATTGGTTTGCATCAGATACCAGGAATTTCGACCGTATAGGGCGCCAATTAAAAAGTGGGGATAGAAATTCTGATCCCAACTATGATGGGGTGAATGTTTATGGTGACGAGATTAACCAAAATATGATTAATGTTTCTCAAAGTGTGGCTTCTCAAACTATTGCTGGTATTTTAAAGGCAACCGGTGGAACCCTGAATATCAAGAACCTATTGGATGTCAGTTTACCTACTACTGCTACAGCTGCACAGCAGGCTGCATTTTTAGGCAATTTACCTGCTGCACTGAGGGGAACGGTGCAAAATTATCTTCCCTTTTATTTCGGTTTGAGAACCAATACTATACCTAATCAATTTGTTTCCAGAACAGGTTACGCAGAACAGGATCTAGTTGATTATGACACCAAGTCGTTAAAAACTTCAAACACCTTAAATTATAGGTTTAGTAAGTCATTAGAAGCGATTGCACAGCTTAACTGGGGCACTGGAACTTCTGTTTACACTGGTACTGACCGTTATTCGTTAAGGAATTTCAATATCGGACAATATAAGCTGGAGTTAAAAGGACAAGATTTCTTTTTACGGGCTTACACTACGCAAGAAAGATCTGGAGAAGCATACAACGCAACCATTCTGGGTACTTTCATTAATGAGGCATGGAAACCATCAACTACTTGGTTTCCGCAATATATAGCCAATTATCTAGGTGCCAGAGCTGCCGGTCAGCCTGATGCCGCTGCACAAAGCTTTGCCAGATCTCAAGCAGATGTCGGTAGGTTAATGCCTGGATCCGCAGGTTTTGAAACAGCAAAAAGTGTGATTACTGCTAAACCTATTGGACCACAAAATGGAGCCAAGTTTAATGATAAAACAAATTTGTACCATTATGAGGGGATGTATAATTTCACAAACATGCTCAATAATGCGGTAGAGTTTCAGGTGGGTGCTTCTTACCGTAACTATTTTCTGCATTCAGATGGAACCATTTTCGACGATGCTACCCGCGATATCACCATTGATGAATATGGTGCTTTTGCCCAGGCGGGAAAAAAGATGTTTTCAGATAAACTAAAATTAACTGTTGCAGGTCGCTATGACAAGAGTAAAAACTTTGAAGGTCGTTTTACACCAAGGGTTACTGGTGTTTATACTGTAGCGCCTAATAATAACATCAGGGCATCTTATCAAACCGGCTATAGAAATCCAACTACACAAGATCAATATATTGACCTTGCCGTAGGAGGTGGTTCTACCCGTTTAATTGGTGGTTTACCGGAGTTAGTTAATAAATATGGCTTATTGACGAACAAACCTGTTACAGCTGCAAGTTACAGGGCTTTTCTGGCAACTGCAGCTGGTGGGGCTCCAAACCCTGCGGTATTACAAACCTATAATTTAGATCCAAAAGGTATTCGCCCAGAAAGTGTTCAGTCTTTTGAGTTAGGGTATAAAGGTTTGTTAGGCACCAATTTATTGATTGATACCTATGGTTATTATAGTATTTATAAAGACTTTATTGGAGGCGTGGATCTTTATCAAAATCCAATTCCTGATGCAACGGCTACACCAGCGAAGACGACTACAAAATTCACTGTGCCTATTAACCTTTCAGAGCAGTTAAAATCATATGGCGCTGCATTTGGGCTCGATTATATCTTCGGAAAATTCAATGCCAGTGGAAATGTATCTTATAATAAAATCGGTTCCCTACCAGAGAACTTTATCAACAGTTTCAATACACCAGAAATCAGGTATAACCTGGGTTTAGGCAGCAAAGAGATTATTAAAAACTTTGGTTTTAATGTTCAGTACCGCTGGCAAGATAAGTTTATGTGGAATTCTACTTTCTCCAGTGGAGAAGTTCCTGCCTACAGCACTTTCGATGCACAAGTCAATTTAAAAATCCCATCAGTAAATTCTATTGTTAAATTGGGTGGATCTAATGTCTTGAACAAATATTACCAGACTTCTTTTGGTAACCCACAAGTTGGTGCCATTTATTACCTGTCATTTGCTTTCAATCCTTAAGAAAGATTTTGTAAATTGGCACTATATTTAACTATGGCCGAATAAACATTTATTTTGAATGCGTATTCGGCCATTTGTTCTTTCAGTAGCATTTAAGCATTTTATATGAACCCTTTCTATTTCGCAAAACAGCTTCTTTTTGTAACATGTATTTTCCTGTTCAGTTCTTGCGCTCAAAAAATCAATAAAAAAACTGTTGTAGAGGGAGATAACCTTCGGGTGATGTCCTATAATATTCATCATTGCAATCCGCCTGCTGTAGCAGGTAAAATAGATATTGAAGCTATTGCAAACGTTATTAAAGCACAAAACCCAGATTTGGTAGCCTTACAAGAAGTGGATGTAAATACCATCCGTTCAGGCAAAATAAACCAAGCCCGTTTTTTAGCAGAAATGCTAGGAATGAATTTCTATTTCGCGAAAGCTATCGATCATGAAGGAGGGGATTATGGTGTGGCAATTTTATCCAAATATCCGATTTCTGAAAATAAAATACATCATTTAACAACACAGGCAGATACAAAAGGAGAACCCAGGGTACTTGCCACTGTTTTGGTTTCGTTGCCGAACGGGAAAAAATTCAGGCTTGGGACTACGCATCTTGATGCTCAAAAAGCAGATACGAATCGTTTGTTACAAGTAAGGGAGCTTAATGCCATTGCCCAGCAAGAAAAATTACCTTTTATCATTGCAGGTGATTTGAATGCAATGCCAGGTAGCACTGCTATAAATTTGTTTGATGAACAATATTTCAGAACTTGTGAAGATTGTGAATTTACGATTCCAATTATTAATCCAAAACGTACAATAGATTTTATAGGTTTCACAAATGCTAGTCCTTTTGAAGTGATCAGTCATAATGTTATTCCAGAAAGGTTTGCTTCAGATCATTTACCCTTATTATCGGTCTTGAAATTTAAAAGCATTAATTAATAATAACCATACTACCCCCAGCGCTAAAAATTAATGACTTCTTTACTTTTTAGAATTCAAAGAATTTGGGCAACTCAATGGTGCTGTAATTTTCAGGGCATGAATTTTAGATTGACCTTGAGTATTTATTCCTTGTATCACAAATGATTGTAAAACACCAGGGGTAGCAGGTTTAATTTCATTACAAGTATAAGTTTTGCTTATGAGCACAATGTTAATTTTAGGTTAATAATTGACTTTTTATTAGGATTACTTCTGAAATTCTTTTGCAATTAATATAAAAATTGACACATTAGCAATGTAAATTACACGATCCCCTCATTGCTAATTTTATACAATAATTTCATGGAAGAAATAAACGAAAAAGGAAAAGAAATAATTGACAAGGAAAATATCCAGGAAATTGTTGAAGAAACCATACAGCATTTAAATAACCCTGTCAACGACCTTAAACCTATAGTAAAAAGATATTTGTCGGTAGTGGCAAAAGTACAAACAGAAGGCAATAAGTTTTACTTTTCTGATGGTGAGGCGAAGGTTGAAATCAGGGTTGTAAGCGATGAAATTATTAGAGTAAGGCTTGCGCCTCATGGTGTGTTTTTAGCAGACTTTTCGTATGCTGTGCCTGTAGTAGATCAAAAAGTAACAGCCTTTCAATTAGAAGAAAAAGAAGATCATTACGCTGTTTCTACTCCTGTTATTACATGTAAAATACGCAAGATAGATTTTTGCATCTCCTTTGTAGAAAACCTTTCTCAGCAGGTAATGAGTGAAGACGCTGAGCCAATGCATTGGGAAGAGAATGTAGATTTTGGCGGTTATTATGTCTTTGCGACAAAGAAATGCATGCCCGAAGAAAACTTTTTTGGTTTAGGAGATAAATCGGGTAATTTAAATCTTCGCGGAAGGCGTTTCCAAAACTGGAATACTGATGCCTATTCTTTTGGCTGGAACCAGGATCCATTATACAGAACCATTCCTTTTTATACGGGATTGCATCAACAAGCAGCTTATGGTATATTTTTCGATAATACTTTTCGTTCCTACTTCGATTTTGGTAAAGAAGATTATAACAAAACTAGCTTTTGGTCGGATGGCGGAGAACTTCAATATTATTATATCCACGGTCCACATGTAATGGACGTTGTAAAACGTTACCAAAGTGTTACCGGTACGCATCCTATGCCACCTAAATGGGCTTTAGGCTTTCACCAATGCCGATGGAGTTATTATCCGGAAAAAAAGGTAAAAGAAATTGCTGAGGGTTTCCGCTCCAGGAATATTCCTTGTGATGCCATTTACCTGGATATAGATTACATGGATGGCTACCGTTGCTTTACCTGGAATAAAACTCATTTTCCCGATCCTAAAAAAATGATCAAGGAACTCTTAGATATAGGAATGAAAACGGTGGTGATGATAGACCCGGGAATTAAAGTCGACGATGATTACTGGGTGTTTAAAGAAGGTAAAGAGAACAATTTTTTCTGTCGCCGTAGCGATGATTATTATATGGAAGGTCATGTTTGGCCTGGACGATGCCAGTTTCCTGATTTCACCAATCCAAAAGTAAGGGAATGGTGGGGGGGCTTATATAAGGAACTTGTAGAAATGGGTGTAGCAGGCGTATGGAATGACATGAACGAACCTGCGGTATTTGGTTCGGGTACATTTCCAAATGATGTGAGGCATAATTTCGATGGATTTCGAGGCTCACACCGTAAAGCACATAATGTTTACGGCACCCAAATGATGCGTTCAACTTATGATGGCTTAAAAAAATTAATGCGTAATAAAAGACCTTTTACCATTACCAGGGCAGGTTATGCCGGTATGCAACGCTATGGTAGTGTGTGGACAGGCGATAATGTAGCTACATGGGAGCACCTTAAAATGGGTAATATCCAATGTCAACGGATGGCCATGTCTGGTGTTCCATTTTGTGGAACGGATATCGGCGGTTTTAGTGGAGAGCCCGATGGAGAGTTATTTACCCGCTGGATACAATTGGGAACTTTTGCACCATTTATGAGAGCGCATTCTGCTGGAGATACGGCAGAACGCGAACCATGGAGCTTTGGTGAACCTTTTACCAGTATTAACCGTAAATTTATTGAGCTCAGGTACAGGTTATTGCCTTATCTGTATTCCGTTTTCTGGGAACATCATCGTTATGGATTCCCAATTCTAAGGCCAATGGTAATGCTTGAGCAGGAAGAAATGAGCAATAACTACCGGGAAGATGAGTTTGGTTATGGAGACAAGATTCTGGTATGCCCCATTTTAGAGCAGGGCGCTATCTCAAGGATGGTTTATTTACCTAAAGGACAATGGTATAACTTCTGGACACATGAACTTCTTGATGGTGGCAGTGAACAGCATATTGAAGCATCTATTGAAACAATGCCTTTATTTGTTAAAGCTGGTGCGGTGATTCCTGAATACCCTGTAATGCAATATGTAGGGGAAAAAACGTTAGATGAGGTCATGTTAAATGTGTATTTTGCTGATTATGAAGTGAAATCTTTCTTTTTTGAAGATCATGGTGATACGTTCGCTTATGAGCAGGATATCTATTCAGAAAAGAAATTTATTGTGAAAGGTGATACAAAAACATTGCTAATTGAACAAACTACAGAAGGACTTTATACTGTTACTTATGAACTTTACAATTTTAATATTATTGGCATTCCCTTCAACGTAAAAAGAATTACTGCAGATGATCAGGAAATTAAAGAATTTTATGTGGATAAAGGAGGAGACCTTCATTTTAAATCCAGTAAAAACTTTAATGTCATAAAAATATTTACCAGTTAGCTGACTGGTAATCAAATTTTATAATCAACCTTAATTAACGCCATGCTGAACCAAATTAATTCTGAGAAGCAAGATACTGCTGTTTGGATATATAGCTTATTTACGGACTTTGATACTTCTTTATTTTTGATGGGTAAACATTTTCGGTTATACGAAAAGTTGGGCGCTCACTTAATTAAAGTTGATGAAACTGATGGAACATTCTTTGCCGTTTGGGCTCCAAATGCACATGAGGTTTCAGTAATCGGTAATTTTAACCAATGGAACAAAGCAGCACATCCTTTATACAAGCGTTTAGATGCATCAGGAATTTGGGAAGGTTTTATTCCAAACCTTGCTAAAGGTGAAGTTTATAAGTATGGGATTAAGGGTTATGACGGTAGTGATATAGAAAAGGGAGATCCTTTTGCGCATAAATGGGAGCACCCGCCCAGAACTGCTTCTATTGTTTGGGATACAGCTTATACCTGGAAGGATAAAAGTTGGTTAAAGAAAAGGCCAAAGTTAAATGCACTAAACCAGCCTATATCTGTTTATGAATTACATTTAGGTTCCTGGCAAAGGGATCCCAGCGATCCGGAAAGAATACTTACCTATAAAGAAGTTGCCAATACACTGGTGCCCTATATTTTAGAAATGGGCTTTACCCATGTGGAGCTCATGCCTGTAATGGAGTACCCTTATTATCCTTCCTGGGGATACCAAATAACGGGTTATTTTGCTGCAAGCTCCAGGCATGGAACACCGCAGGAATTAATGTACCTCATTGAGCAATTACATAAAAGTAATATAGCGGTAATTTTAGATTGGGTGCCTTCGCATTTTCCTGGCGATGCTCACGGCTTATATAAATTTGATGGAACGCATTTATTTGAACATGCCGATATGCGCAAAGGTTTCCATCCCGATTGGAAATCTTACATTTTCAATTATGATAGAAATGAAGTGCGCTCTTTTTTAATCAGCAATGCTTTATTCTGGCTTGATGTATTCCATTTGGATGGCTTAAGGGTAGATGCAGTAGCCTCTATGCTTTACTATGATTTTTCGAGAGAGCGAAAAGATGCCGGAACAAATGCATTTGGTGGCATGGAAAACCTGGGGGCTATTCAATTTCTGCAGGATATGAATACTGCCATTGAAGCGAATTTTGAAGGGGTATTAACTATTGCAGAAGAAAGCAGTACCTACCCGGGGGTAACACATCCTGTGGCCAATGGTGGTTTGGGCTTTAGCTTAAAATGGATGATGGGCTGGATGAACGATACTTTGAAGTATTTTAAAAATGACCCCATTGATCGAAAATTCCGACATCACCAACTTACTTTTAGCATTACTTATGCTTTTACAGAGCAGTTTATGATGCCTTTTTCACATGATGAGGTTGTTCATGGAAAATCTTCCATGATTTATAAAATGCCTGGAGATGAGTGGCAGAAATTTGCTAACCTCAGGGTGCTGTACGCCTATCAGTTTACACAGCCCGGCAGTAAATTGCTGTTTATGGGCAATGAAATTGCACAAAACAGGGAATGGAATTTCACCAAATCCGTGGATTGGGATTTGCTTCAATATCCCTCTCATAAAGGGATGCAAGAGACTGTAAAAGCCTTAAATCATTTATATCGGACAGAACCGGCCTTGTATGTCAACAACTATTCTTATGATAGTTTTGAATGGATTAATGCCGATGATGAACAACATTCTATCTATATTTATCAAAGGAAAGGGCTAAAAGCAAAGGATACTCTTTTGGTTATCTTAAATTTAACCCCTGTTTACCGGGAAAATTACAGGATTGGATTGCCCTTTAAGGCCAAATGGAAAGAAATATTTAACACCGATGATAAGCGCTTTTTTGGTAGCGGTAAAATAAATGAAGGAATCTATTTGCCCGAGGAAATTGCCTGTGATTTTAGGGAATATTCAATTAATATGTCTATACCACCTTTAGCTGCTGTTGTGCTCAAACAGGTTTAACTTATTTTATTAATTTAATATGATTAGGATGAAAAAATTAATTATTGGTCTTTTATTTTGTGTTGGCAGTTTTACAGTTTGCGCACAAAGTCCGGCTGCCTTAATACCCGCTTTTAAATTTTATACTGCTCAAAATACTGGTTTCACCAAAGCTCAAATACCAAAAGGGAAACAGAGTTTGTTTGTATTTTTTGATGGTACCTGTTCACATTGCCAGAAAGCAATGACTACAATTGCAAGTCGCCATAAAGAATTGGATAAGATTAACGTTTACCTGGTTTCTTTAGATGAATTTAAGACGATCGATTACTTTATGTCCCATTACGGTAAAGCTTTGATAGGTTTAAAGAACGTGTCTTTGCTTCAAGACCGAGACCGTGTTTTTATTCCATTGTTTAAGCCACTAAAATATCCGGCAATGTTTTTATATGCTGCCGATCAGCGGTTAAAAATTTACTCTTCCGAAGAGCAAGATATTTCAAAAATATTCAGCATGCTTAAATCTTAGGTCTTGCTTGTTCGCTAATTTTGTTTTACCTTTAAAAAATCAAGCCCATTTAAGGCTTGATTTTTTTATACATGGAAAAATTTGCTAAATATTATGTAGACAGCTTAATGTGCTTTGCGTTGAAAACGCGATGCGCATATTTGTCGTATAATACGACAAATAACTTCCATTCCAGATTTGGATTTTCATTCCATACAACGAGCAAAGACTTTCTAGTCTAAGCCCCATTCCATATCGCTTCAGGTTTGGGGCGTAGTTACAAACTTTTTTCTTTACGTAGCCAATCAACAAGAACGTTACAATTTATGCCGTTATCATAAAAAAAATCAGCCTAACTGTATGTTGCTGAGTTTGGTGATAATTTCTAATATGAATAAAAAAACAAATTTATTAGCCATTTTTTAATTTTAAAAAACCATGGAAACAGAACAATTAATAATTCCAAAAAGAGAATATGATTTATTGATGAATCATTTGAAGCTTAGCACCAACTTATCTGATTTCAATAAAAAGAAGTTGAATAACGAGTTGAAAAAAGCCAAAATAGTTAAGAAAGAAGTGTTGCCAGATAACGTTATTGTAATCGATTCACTGGTTACGATTCAGGATGTTAAAAGTGGACAGGAATTTTCCTTTCACCTGGTAACACCAGAAGAGGCCAATATGAAAAAGCATAAACTTTCCGTATTGGCACCAATAGGTATTGCTTTACTAGGTTATACTACTGATGCGGTTGTAGACTGGGAAATGCCGGATGGCGTTAAACAGTTTAGAATAAAGAAAGTAACCAGGCATGAAAAAGATAACGAGGTAGAACAGCCTCAGTAGCTGCCGTAGTTTCATTCCATATTACTACTGCCCTACCAGCCACCTGAGGGTGGACCTGGTAGGGACTTTTTTTGAAATTTTACTACTGTAACAAAATTGATATATTTGTAACTGCTAAGTAATTAGTTGTTTTATTCTATATTTGGAGGGTAACTACTCAGGTACTAAGACCGTTGCAAGGCAATATGTGATTTAACTAATTGATTAACAATAAATTACACTTGTTTTTTTTGTTATTTAGGATATTTTTATGTATTTT
>NZ_JBEONS010000024.1:0-52937 GCF_040544395.1 Pedobacter sp. CG_S7
TAAAATACATAAAAATATCCTAAATAACAAAAAAAACAAGTGTAATTTATTGTTAATCAATTAGTTAAATCACATATTGCCTTGCAACGGTCTTATATTATAACTTTCTCCCATTCAAAATAACGGCAAAAAAATAGCAACAAGAGCTAACTTGTTGCTATTTAATATTTGTAGTGATATTGCTAATTTAAACCACCAGGTTTACAATTCTTCCTTTAACCACAATCACCTTTTTCGGCGTTTTACCGTCCAGGTATTTTTGCACCTGCTCATTGGCCAAAACAACAACTTCAATTTCTGCGGCTTCCATAGTAGAACTCAAACTCAGGTTTAACCTGGTTTTTCCGTTTACAGAAATTGGATAGCTGAATTCATCTTCCACTAAATGGTTTGGATTAAAAACAGGATATGCAGTGTAAGATAAACTACCTGCCTCTTTACCGAGTAAAGTCCAAAGCTCTTCGCAAATGTGGGGTGCATAAGGAGATAAAACAACGGTAAGATCAGTTAAAATGCTTTTATTGTTACATTTTAAGTCCGTTAACTCATTAACAGCAATCATAAAACTGGAAACAGAAGTATTGAAAGAAAAACGTTCCACATCGTCCTGCACTTTTTTAATGATTTTATGTAAAGCTTTTAATTCTGCTTTTGTAGGCTCTTGCGCTGAAACTGTAAATTGCCACTGGTCGTTATGGAATAAGCGCCAGAATTTACGAAGGAATTTGAATACACCCTCGATGCCGTTGGTGTTCCATGGTTTACTTTGTTCCAGCGGACCAAGAAACATTTCGTACATCCTTAAGGTATCTGCGCCATAGCTTTCAATGAGTACATCAGGGTTAACGACATTGAATTTAGACTTAGACATTTTTTCCACTTCCACACCGCAGATGTATTTGCCATTTTCAAGGATAAATTCTGCATCCTGAAATTCTGATCTGAACAATTTAAACTGAGGTATGTTCAGGATTTCATTTTCAACAATGTTAACATCCACATGCAGAGCAGACGTTTTGTATTGGTTTTTTAAGCCATAAGATACCAGGGTATTGGTGCCCCTGCCCTGTTCATCAACCACACGGTACACAAAATTACTTCTCCCTTGTATCATGCCCTGGTTAATCAGTTTTTTGAAAGGCTCTTCCTGCTGTACATGACCTAAATCTTTTAAAAACTTATTCCAGAAACGGCTATACAATAAATGACCGGTTGCATGTTCAGCACCACCAATATATAAATCTACATCCTTCCAATAATCAATCGCTTCTTTTGAGGCAAATTCATGTTTATTATGCGCATCCATATAGCGATACCAATACCAACTTGAACCTGCCCAACCTGGCATAGTGCTCAGTTCGTATTCATAATGCTGTGCATAGGTCCATTTTTCGGCCCTTCCCAATGGCGGTTCGCCTGTTTCTGTAGGCAGGTATTTATCAATTTCAGGAAGCATTAATGGCAATTCCTCTTCTTTGATTAAGTAAGGTAAACCATTTTTAAAGTATACAGGAATAGGTTCTCCCCAATAACGCTGGCGACCAAAAACAGCATCGCGCATGCGGTAATTGATTTTTGCTTTACCTACATTTTCCTCTTCCAACCAGGCGTTTAGTGTTGGTATTGCTTCACTATAAGCCATACCATTAATAAAGTCGGAGTTGATATATTTCCCTTCTTTAGTAGGATCGGCTTGGGTATCGAGGTTTTGCTGCGCATCCAGAATTTGCACTATTGGTAATTTAAAGTGCGTGGCAAAAGCCCAGTCACGAGGGTCTCCACTCGGCACACCCATCACGGCACCCGTTCCATAGCCTGCCAATACGTAGTCGGCAATCCATAAAGGCACTCTTTCACCGCTAACAGGGTTAATAACAAAACTTCCGGTAAAAGCACCAGATACAGTTTTGGTATCCGCCATGCGGTCTAATTCAGATTTTTTCCTGGTTTGGGCAATGTAGTTGAGTACCTCCTGTTGTTGCGCTGATGTTGTTAATGAAGCCACCAACTCATGTTCAGGTGCTAAAACTAAATAAGAAACCCCAAAAATTGTATCCACACGTGTGGTAAAAACTTCTATATAATCTGTGTTTATAGCGGCGGTAAGGGCAGATTGCTCGATGGTAAACCTAACACTGGCACCCACACTTTTACCAATCCAGTTACGCTGCATTTCTTTAACCGGCTCTGGCCAGTCAATGGAATTTAAACCTTGCAATAAACGTTCTGCATAGGCTGAGATGCGCATACTCCACTGCATCATTTTCTTTTGCTCTACGGGATGGCTTCCGCGTTCAGAATACCCATCTTTAACCTCATCATTTGCCAAAACGGTACCTAAAGCAGGGCACCAGTTTACGGTACTTTCTTTTAAATAGGTAAGACGGTATTTAAGTAGTTCAACTTGTTTATCTTCGAATGACATTGTGGCCCAATCGCTTGGCAAAAATGTTTTCACATCTTCGTCACATACGGCTTTTACACCTTCGTTACCATCGGTACCGAATTTTTCTACCAGGGTTGTAATGTCTTCTGCCTGATCAGTTTCCAGGTTATACCAGGAGTTGAAAAGCTGCATAAAAATCCACTGGGTCCATTTATAATATTCAGGGTCGCTGGTGCGTACCTCGCGCGACCAGTCAAAAGAAAAGCCGATCTGATCAAGCTGCCTCCTGTAGGTATTGATATTCGTTTCGGTAGTAATGGCAGGGTGCTGCCCTGTTTGAATGGCATATTGCTCTGCTGGCAAGCCAAAAGAGTCATATCCCATTGGGTGCAATACATTGTAACCTTTTAATCTTTTATATCGAGAAAATATATCTGATGCAATGTAACCCAAGGGATGGCCTACATGTAAACCAGCACCCGATGGGTAAGGGAACATGTCTAATATATAAAACTTTGGTTTCTCTGCATTTTTTTCTGCTTTGAAAGTTTGGTTTTTCGCCCAAAACCCCTGCCACTTTTTCTCTATGTCTTTAAATTGGTAATCCATTCCGCTTTCCTTATATCAGGCAAAAATAATGAAATATTTTACCAATTGACAATCTGATGTGAATCGCTAGCGCTTCAGGTAATAAGTTTCGGTTACCTTCGGACTAGATTTATCTACTGTAGCGGTAAACTGGAAGGTAGTTTCATTTAGCATATCAGCATTACAATAAAGCAGTTTGTCTGAAAGGCTGATGTTAAAACTCTGCCCCATTAAAACCACATAATTACCCATCACGCGGTTTCCAGAACCCAAGTTGATTTCCAGTTCATCGTTTTCATTATTCTTAAAATCGATGTAATCAGTATCGGTATAAGGAGTGGTTGATGAGGAAGCAACCGTAGTGCCATTGGCATCATAGGTTTTTTTCTCAATTTTATTTACTTTCCACCTGCCGGATATCTTCACTTTAAAGGTATCACTATCCTCCTTTTTACAGGCAGAAAATAATGCTACGGCTAAAAAAAGTGCTACTATAGCTAATAACTTTGTTTTCATATTCTATGATTTTGTTAACGTCTTTGTTACACGCTTATGTGGAATTTAACGGAAAACAAAACAATTTATTACAGAACATGACACAGATTGTATAAAAGGAATTTACTTTTACACACAATTAGTGAGGTAAATCAATGCTTCCCATCACCTTACCTATATCCCTGGTAAGGACATCTAATTCTTTTGAGCAAACGCCTATATGGCCATTAATTTCTTTCATCTCCTGTAAAGTTGCAGTATCTTCGCTTAAACTGACTAAGCTTAACAGCGATGCAACAGGCTTTCTTATGGCGTGTGAATTAGTCCAGGCCAACCTTTTAAGGAGTTTATACTGGCGCTTTATTTTATCCTCACTAAGCTTTCGTTCAGTAATAATATTCTGCACAGCTATATACCGAATAACCTGCCCCTCCTCATTATAAATGGCAGAAATAGTAAGCTCTACCCAATACTCCTTTCCTGCTTTTGTGTAGTTTAAAATCTCAAAAACCGAAAAATCATTCTGGCGCATAGCTTCCATGATCTTAGCCTGCATTTCGGGATCAGTTTTTCGTCCTTGAAGAAAGGCACTTGTTTGACCAACGACCTCAGCTAAGGTATAGCCCGTAAAATTAACAAAGGCCTGATTTACCCAAATAATCCGACCAAGGGTGTCAGTAATCATGACCATGTTGTATATCCTGTCAATCACTTCTGCTAACCTTTGCTTTTCTTCTAAGGATTGCTCGATGAGTTGAATGTTTCTTTCTAATTCCTCTTTAAGTGCTCTTTCTGTGGAAAACAATAATTTAAGCTGCCTTTCCTGCTCCAATTGTGTTGTTACATCCTGGGCCATAACCATAACACATTCCTTGTTATCGAATATTGTTTTATGTGAACTGATGTAAGCAGTTAGTTTAGCACCGTCCTTCTTGAAATGTTCCCAATTGCCAGAAATATTTACTGTATCAGCTATTTTATGAATAGATTCAATTATTTTTTCATGATCCTCTTCCTTGCGAATATCCAGAATAGTCATTGTTTTAAACTCCTCTTTAGAATAACCATATACCACTATTGCAGCATTATTCACATCAAGAAATTTTAAGGTGTTTCGATCGTAAATCCACATCGGTGTAGGATTTGAATAAAACAGATTTCTGTATTGTTTTATAGAATCAAGAAGTAATTGCTGTTGACTGTTTATAGCAACATATAAAAGAACAGCTGTAACTAAGACTAAAAAAACATCTTTAATTATTTCCAAAGTTTCCCTACCAAAAGGAAAAATAAACGTTAAAAGCGTAATTAAAGCACTTCCAAATAAAATCCAGGTTAGATTAAAAAGTAAATAGAGAATAACAATCTTAATAGGCTTTACCTGCATTAGTTTAATAATTTGTAATGGTGTTATTCAATAGCACAAGAATCATGCAGTTTATCAAAAATATAAGGTTACCTATTTCACAAAATCCGTTCAATTTCAGTTTAATTTTTGACAAAAAACTCTTAAACAAGAAAATAACAAAAAAAATTATTTGCAATTACATATAATGTATTTCAAGCAAAATATGCTATGCCTTAAGATTTAACAAAAAGCTATACAATTTCCCTAATCCTAACTCCTAATTAATTTCCTTAAATGAAAAGCCGGTTTCCGGCCGCAGATAGTTTTTCCATCTCCAGCGATCACCTCCCCGGAAAGTTTTGCCAGGGATTTTCACCCAGTCACTGAAACATCGGCTTAAATATATAAAAAAAGAATCACTTCAGGAGGATATAGATGATGCACTCGGTTGGTTTTGCGCGTATCTTTCAAAGCGATTTCGCTATTCTAACAACCCAGATAATAGCCGACCTAAGATAAAAATGCTATTTTTATAACTTATGGAGTAGGTTTTTTAATTACCAAGTAATGTCGAAATAATTATTCTTATATTGTAATGCCAAATATTACATAAATCATAAAAAATGACCAAACATTATGATGAAAAGGAACTGATTACCCGTATTATTAATAGTGACCGTAAAGCATTTTCTCTCCTGTATTCACACCATCTTAATAATCTTTATCGCTATATATATTTGTTTACAAAGTCAAGGGAAACAAGCGAAGAAATAGTGCAAAACGTATTTATAAAGATTTGGGAACACCGGGAAAATCTAAAAAACATTAATTCTTTTAAGGCTTATATTTATCGCTGTGCTAAAAACCAATTGTTAGATAAGATAAGGAGGAATCAAGCTGAAACAAAAATGTTTTTTTCAATAAAACCAGATACTGAAGAGAGTGAAGAAAAATCAGATAATAACATTATATATAGTCAATATTACCAAATAGTTCAGGATGCTATAAAACTTCTTCCTGAAAAAAGAAAGAGGATTGTTGAACTTAGAACACAAGAGGACCTTACATTAGATGAAATTGCAGAAAAACTATCTATTTCCAAATTTGTGGTTAAAAAGCAATTGTATGCAGGACTGCATTTTGTAAGAGAATATCTTCAAAAATACGGAGAACTTTCCTCTGTTCTTATACCTTTTCTTAGTCTTTTTTATTATTAAAACTTTTTAAGAGTTTTTAATCTACTAAATTTTTAAAAAAAAGTTAAAACAGAGGGGTTCTTCTATGCTGTTCGTTCGTCTTATATTTAATGATGGATGAAATAGTGCTTAAAACGTTTCTAAAAAAGTTCGCTGACAATCGTCATACAGAACATGAACATAAGGTGTTTATTAATTGGCTTAATACTGCTGATATTGAACAGGTAAAAAAGACGTTTGATCTATATCAAATTATTTTTGAAATACAGGCTAATAAAAAGGATGTTCAGTATCCACAGTTAGTAGTGAATATTGAAAAAAGACTTAATGAATTAGATTGTGAAAACGTTCGACCAGAATATTCTTTCCGCTTATGGCAAAGCTTCAAAAGTATAGCTTCCATTGCAGCTATACTTGTTCTTATCACTATTCTTGGTATATATTTTAATTTTAATAGAAATCTTAATAAGCCGGTTATAGTTGAAAACAGGAAAGAAGCTCCTGCTATTGAAATAGCTCCTGGTAGAAATAAGGCAATCTTAACGCTTTCTAATGGCTCCAGAATCAATTTAGACAATGCAAAGAATGGACTTCTAGTCTCTCAAACAGGCTTAAACATCCGAAAATCTGTTGCAGGACAGATTATATATGAAAAATCCCGATTTCCTCTCCAAAATTCAAGACCTGCATACAATGTGGTCACAACGCCAAGAGGAGGGCAATATCAGATAATTTTGCCTGATGGTAGCAAGGTTTGGCTTAATGCGGCTTCATCTTTAAAATTTCCTACTTCTTTTTCGAACAAGGAACGTATAGTGGAGTTAAGAGGGGAAGCTTATTTTGAAATTTCAAAAGTTATGTCCTCGTCATTCAGAGGACTGAAAGGAAGCCGTATTCCATTTAAAGTAATCTCTGGAAAGCAAACTTTAGAAGTTTTTGGAACGCATTTTAACATAAATGCTTATCCTGATGAATTAACAATAAATACAACTTTATTAGAAGGAAGTGTAAAAATATCGCAAAATAAAACGCTCCATTCAACATTTTTAAAGCCAGGTCAACAAGCAAAAGTTGGGGCTAACGTACAAGTATCAAATGTTGATGTAAATGAAGCTATAGCATGGAAGAATGGATATTTCATTTTTTCACATGAAAATATTCAAAGCATTATGCGAAAGATTTCACGATGGTACGATGTAGAAATTGAATATGAGGGTAAAATAACAAAAGAAGGATTTGTTGGATCGGTATCGCGGTTTGAAAAAGTTTCTCAAGTACTTGAAATGTTGCAGTTGACTGGTTCTGTACATTTTAAAATTGAAGACATGTCCAACAAAGATGAACTAGTAGAGAGGAGGATTATAGTTCTGCCTTAAATTTTGATTTTATAGATAAGGCAGGTTTCTAAAAAACGACATTGTTCTGTGATATAACCAAAATAAATTTTAAACCAAATTCTAACCAAATTTATTAATGTATGAAAATTTTTACTCAAGTTAGGTGTAAGCTTAGTGCATATGTCCTAAAAAAAAATCTAGTTGTGAATTTGAAGTTTCCCAGATTCATTTCCACTAATAAAATAGGCCCTTTTATTCGAATTAATTTCATTTTTATTTTTTTGATGACCACCCTTCACCAGATCAGTTATGCAGTAGATGGCGAAAGGGTAACTCTTTTAAAAAAGAATGCTTCTCTTGAATATGTTTTTGAAGAAATTAAAAAGCAAACAGGATACAAATTCCTGTATACGGATGAGATGATGAAAGAAACAAAACCGCTTGATGTAAATTTTGAAAATTATACACTACATGAAGCACTTAAACAAAGTTTTGTAAATCAACCCTTATTTTATACCATTAACTATAAGACAGTCATCATAAAAAGAAAGCCTCTAACTATTAAAAAGGATGTGCCACCTCTTACAATTACTGGGAAAATAACTGACAATACCGGAGGTGCTCTTCCAGGGGTAAGCGTTAAACTTAAAGGGGCATCAATAGGGGCAACTACAGATATCTATGGTAATTATACGCTAAATGCTCTAGAGAACAATCCTGTTTTGGTATTTACTTATATTGGGTTTGTAACTCAGGAGGTTGTGGTGAATGGAAGAGCAGTGATTGATGTAGTTTTAGCAGCAGATGTGCAGAAGTTGGATGAAGTAGTGGTTGTGGGTTATGGTACACAAAAGAAAGAGACCTTAACAGGCTCTGTTACTACCGTTAAAGGCTCTGAAATAATAAAATCTCCTGTTACAAATGTAAGCAATAGTTTATCAGGACGTTTAGCCGGTGTTACTGTTGTTACACGGGGTGGAGAGCCAGGAAATGATGGATCTACTATAAGGATTAGGGGATCTAATACCCTCGGGAATAATGGTGCTTTAGTTGTTGTTGATGGTATTCCTGGACGTTCATTGGATAGGATTGATCCTAATAGTATAGAATCTATTACTGTGCTTAAAGACGCTTCAGCAGCTATTTATGGATCTCAGGCAGCAAATGGAGTAATCCTAATTACTACGAAACGTGGAAAAATCAGTAAGCCTAAAGTAGTAGTTAATTTAAATAGTGGATTTAATCAGCCTACGAGAATTCCTAAAATGACTAATGCGGCTCAATATGCTACAGCTTTAAATGAACTAGACTTTTACGCAGGTTATCAACCCAGGTATACAACTGAAGATATTCAGAAGTATTCGGATGGCTCTGACCCATGGGGACATCCCAATACAAATTGGTTCGATGCCGTTCTTAAGAGCTGGTCTAATCAAACGCAAGGGAATATCAACATATCAGGTGGCGGTGAATTTATGAGGTATTTTATTTCTTTAGGAGCTAAAACTCAAGATGCAAATTATAAAAACAGTGCTACTAAATATAAACAATATGACTTTCGTACAAATTTAGACGTGGATGTTACTAAAGATAAGAACATAACTTTTGGATTCGATGTAGTTGGGCGTTTGGAAAACAGTAATTTCCCAGGACGGGGTGGTAGTGGAGGTGCCATATTAGGTGCATTACAAAGGGGTAAACCTACCATGCCTGCTTATTGGCCTAATGGATTGCCTGGCCCTGATGTTGAAAGAGGAGAAAACCCTGTGGCGTTAGCTACAAACCTAACAGGTTTTACTGATAATAAGTATTACGTTTTAAATACCAATTTTAAATTAAACATAAATGTACCATGGATTAAAGGGCTTTCTTTAACTGGAAACGCTTCAATTGATAAGGGTATCCGATTTAATAAAAACTTTCAACAACCATGGTATCTATATGCATGGGATGGAATTTCCTATGACGCAAATAACATACCTGTTTTGGTAAAAGGCATGAAAGGCATAGCTGATCCCAACTTGAATGAATACATGGAGGATAACTATGATTATCTGCTTAATGGACTTATTAACTATAAGAAAACAATTCTTACTGATCATAATATTAGCTTTTTAGCAGGAATTGAAACCAGAACTGGGGGTAGCAATAACTTCAGCGCATACCGGAGATATTTCGTTTCAACTGCTCTACCTCAGTTAAATGCAGGCGGATCCAATGCATTGAATAATAGTGGTACCGCTTATAGTAATGCCCGGTTTAATTATTTTGGCAGGGTTAATTATAATTTTAAAGAAAAGTACCTAGCAGAATTTGTATGGAGGGTTGACGGATCATATATTTTTCCTGAAGCCGGACGATTTGGTTTTTTCCCGGGTATTTCGGTAGGGTGGCGATTGTCAGAAGAAAATTTCTGGAAAAACAATCTAGGTTCCATCAGTGATAATATTAAGTTACGTGCATCATATGGGGAAACTGGTAATGATCGTATAGATCCGTGGCAATACCTTTCCACTTACGGTTTTAATAGCACTAACTATATATTTGATATTAGTAACGAGGCACGTACACTAAGTGAAACTCGAATACCTAATCCAAATGTAACCTGGGAAGTGGCGAAGCAGATGAATGTGGGTATAGATGCAGGTTTTTTTAAGAATAAGTTATCTATAACTGTTGATTATTTCGATTATAAACGTTCAAACATATTGTGGGTAAGAAATGCATCTGTTCCAACAAGTACAGGGTTAACATTACCAAGAGAAAATATTGGAAGGGTTAGCAATAAAGGTTTTGATTTTGATGTTGCATACAACAATCCGATAGGCGATTTTAAATATACGATTGGTGTAAATGGAGGGTATGCAAAGAATGAAATTACATTTTGGGATGAATCTCCAGGAGCACCTGTTTATCAACAATCAACAGGACATCCAATTCCAAGTAATCCAAATAATCCAGATAATGATCTGTATTATCAGGCGCTAGGTATATTTAGGGATCAAGCAGCATTAGATAAGTATCCCCATTGGCCAAAAGCACGTCCGGGTGATGTAATTTTCGAAGATGTTAACGGGGATGGTAAAATTAATGCCCAAGATAGGGTTAGAAATGATAAAAACGAAGTACCTACTCTTACAGGCGGATTGAATTTAGGCTTGCAATACAAGCAATTTGATCTTTCTGTGCTTTTTCAGGGTAATGCCGGTGCTGTTCGATACCTTAGATTTGAGGCTTCCGGTAATTTTGGGAATTATCTTTTATCTGACTATGAGGATCGTTGGACACCCCAGAATATTGATGGCACTAAGCCTAGAATATTTGATCGTATCGATCAATACTATAGGTCAGAAAGAAGTACATATTTATTGCAAAAAACTGATTTTATCAGACTTAAAAATGTGGAACTGGGGTATAATTTATCAGCCAATCTCCTCAAAAGTTTGAATATTCAAAACTTTAGAGTTTTTGCTAGCGGATTTAATCTTTTAACCTATAGTCCAGGCTTAAAAGATTTAGATCCGGAGGATAATAATCAAGGAGGTATAAATTATCCTCTTCAGAGAATAGTAAATTTTGGTGTATCAATTACTTTATAAATTATTTATAATGAAAAAGAAACTATATATAATTTCAGTAACGCTGATTTTGTTAAACATAAGTTCATGTAATAAAGATTCTCTTGACTTAAAGCCTTTAGATCAGTATGATTTGGAATCAGTTTGGAATGGTACTGATGCTTCCCTTATTCAGTCTTTCATAAACAATATTTACTTAGGATTACCTGACGGCTTCATAGGAGACAGATTCATAACCTCAAGTTATGTAGATGAGACTATGCTTGTGTTTAATCGCAATACCAGTTCTATTAACCAAAGCCTTATAAGTCCTAGTTCTTTTCACGGCTTTGATAATAATGAAGGTTCGAGCGACAATTATGTATGGGAGAACGCTTATAGAAATATTCGGGCTTGTAATGTTTTCTTTGATAATATTGAAACTTCATCAGCAGTTACTGCTGTACAAAAAGATCTGTTAAAGGGTGAAGTACATTTTTTGAGAGCCTATTTGTATCAAATGCTGGTATCTGTGTACGGGGGAGTCCCTATAATTACAAAAGGGTATAAGCTTAATGAAGATTATAAAGTACTACGTAACACTTATGCAGAATGTATTAAATTTATTGTTGAGGAATGTGATCAGGCTGTGACTTCTTTGCCGTTAAGAGCTGCTCAAAAAGGTCGCGCTTCAAAAGGCGCTGCCTTAGCGCTAAAATCAAGAGTCTATTTAGATGCTGCTAGTGATTTACATAATTCCAAGGCTTCATGGGCAGGTAGCTATGCTCATCCTGAACTGGTTGGTTATGTAAGTGGCGACAGAACTGCTCGTTGGCAGTCTGCTAAAGATGCTGCAAAGGCAGTTATGGACTTGGGCCTTTATAGCCTTTACAAGCCAGATCCTCAACCAGGTGATGATATCGCTAAAAACTATGCTGATATTTTTTTGCTAAACGAGACTTCTGAGGATATTTTTGTTAAATATTATCTGTCAAAAATTGGTATAAATAATATTGCTCGTTATAACGCCCCGAATGGATTTCACTGCTATGGAGGTAATACTCCTATAGGGCAATTGGTTGATGCTTATGAAATGAAGGATGGTAGCAAATTTTCCTGGAACAACCCTGTTAATGCAGCTAAGCCATATTTAGATCGTGAGCCACGATTCTATGCTTCAATTTTGTATGACGGTGCATATTTGAGGCCACGTCCAGTAGATATCCAAGGTAGTGATCCCTTAGGTATTGTCCAGACCGGAAAATTTGAAAAGTGGAATTCAACTACAAATAAAATTGATATTATTCCTGGTCTGGATACCAGGCAAAGTGCTATAGAGAGCTGGAATGGAACTTATACGGGATACTATTTAATGAAATTCATGAACCGGTCTGTTAATGGTCAGTTTGATTGGCAGGATAATCCTTGGCGATTTATTCGATTTACTGAAATATTAATGAATTATGCCGAAGCATGTTTAGAACTTGGGCAGGAGGAAGAAGCCACCAAGTATATTAATATGATTCGAAAGAGAGCAGGGTTACCTGGCGTAACTACAAGTGGGCAAGCACTTGTTGAAAGTTACCGGCATGAACGACGTATAGAATTAGCTTTTGAAAATAATAGATTTTTTGACATACGCCGCTGGATGATAGGTGCACAGGCATATACAGATGTTCAGGGTATTGATATTGTCTATAAGCTTAATACCGATAAAATTACAACAACGCCAACTTATAAAGTTATTCCATCAGTTATTGCAAGGGCCTGGAATCCCAGCTTCTATTTTCTTCCTATTAAATTAGATGAATTAAATAAGAATAATAAACTCATTCAGAATCCTTTATATTAATTTTTATTTAAAGGATTAGACTATTTACTAAAAATAAGAAAAAAATGAAAATCGACGTGAAAAAATGTTTATTAGCAATTAAAATTGTTATGGTACTGTTTCCGATAGTATTAGTTCTAAAAGCATGTAATTCAGCATCAAGTCAACAAATGCGGAGTAATAAGTATATGATTGATACACCACTTACTGATAAGCAGAAACATTTGCCTGAAAATGCATTGAAGAGTCTTTTAGTTGCCCCAGGACTAAAAGTGCAAACCATGGCGACTGAACCTATGTTAATAAACCCAACGAATATAGATGTTGACGAACGTGGAAGAGTGTGGGTAACTGAGGCATATAATTATCGGTTCGAAATTAACAAGAATAAACCAAGGCCAGAAGGTGACCGAATCTTAATATTAGAAGACAAGGATGGAGATGGGGTTATGGAAACAAGTAAAGTTTTTTATCAGGGGCCTGAAATGAATGCTCCTTTGGGTATTTGTGTTTTAGGAAACAGGGTACTTGTTTCACAAAGTCCGTATGTCTGGGCTTTTTATGACGATAATGGGGATGATAAAGCTGATCGGAAAGAAATACTGTTTCAAGGAATAGGGGGAGAACAGCATGATCATGGCATGCATACTTTTGTTTTTGGTCCGGACGGTAAATTATATTTTAATTTTGGAAACTCAGGGTTAACACTTAAGGATAAGAATAACAAGGTAGTATTAGACCAGGATGGTGATGAAATTGGTCCCAAAAAGTACAAAGATGGTATGTTGTTCCGCTCTGATCCTGATGGCTCTAATGTTGAGTGTCTTGGATATAACTTTAGAAATCCTTACGAACCTGCTGTAGACAGTTACGGGAACATATGGCAAAGTGATAATGACGACGACGGAAATAAAGGCGTTAGAATTAACTATATTATTGAATATGGTAATTTTGGATTTAAAGATGAAATGACTGGAGCTACCTGGAGTACAAACCGTGTAAATCTTGAAGATTCTATACCTGTGCGGCACTGGCATCAAAATGATCCTGGTGTAATACCTAATCTTTTGCAAACAGGCTCCGGTTCTCCAACTGGTATGGTAATTTATGAGGGTTCTTTGTTGCCAAAGCAATTTCAGGATCAAATAATTCATGCAGAGCCTGGTCATAATGTTGTTCGTTCTTATCCTGTTAAAAAGAATGCTGCAGGTTTTAGTGCAGGGATTATAAACATTTTAACTGACGATAAAGATCAATGGTTTCGTCCTTCCGATGTTTGCGTGGCTCCGGATGGATCCCTAATTATTGCAGATTGGTATGATCCCGGTGTTGGTGGGCATAGAATTGGAGATCTGCAACGTGGCCGTATTTACCGTGTTACATCAGAGGCTTCAAGTTCTACCTATAAAATGCTCGTTCAGGATTACGATACTCCAGAAGGCGCCATTAATGCCTTGCAAAATCCTAATCTTGCTGTTCGTCACCATGCTTTTATCGCTTTACAGGAAATGGGTACAAAAGCAATTCATGGTTTAGAAAAATTATGGCGTTCGTCTCCTAATCCGCGGATGCGGGCAAGAGCCTTATGGGTGCTGTCAAAATCGCCAAATGCAAAGAAATATTTATCTGAAGCTATTAAAGATCTCAATCCTGATTTAAGAATAACCGGATTAAGAGCAGCTAGGCAAGTGAATATTAATGTAATTAATTATGTAAAAGAATTAATAAATGATAGCGATCCGCAAGTGCGAAGAGCGTGTGCAATTGCTCTTAGACATAATAAAACACCTGAGGCTGCAAATTTATGGGCATCACTTGCCGCCCAGAATGATGGGAATGACAGATGGTATTTAGAGGCTTTAGGTATTGGTGCAGATAAGCAATGGGACAGTTTTTTAGCTGCTTATTTAAAAAAAGTAAAAAGTCCTTTATTAACTGCCGGAGGAAGGGATATTATATGGCGTGCCCGTACTGACAATACGCTCCCTTTTCTTGCACAACTTGCTTCTGATGCAAATGTTCCCATGAGGTCTCGCCTAAGATATTTCCGTGCATTTGATTTTATTTCAGGATCAGAGAAGACAAGAACCTTATTAAGGTTATTGGAAGAAAATAATAGTAAAGATATTGAAATGAGTACAATAGTTTTAAGATTATTGGATGCTAAAGATGCGGCTAATTCGCCGGTTGTTGCCATTGCAATTAAGAATGTTTTAAACGCTTATTCCGGTACTCAAGAATATTTAAACTTGTTAAGACAATATGGCATTACAACTGAGGGGGCTAAACTTTTGGATATGGTGATAGCAAAAGGAAAAGATCCTATAGGGGTTGATGCGGCAAGACTGATATTTGAGTCGAAGGATGGGCAGCGTTTTCGGGATATAATAAGTACCAAGGAACCTAGTAAAACTCTTAATGTTTTAGCTGCACTTGGAATTGTAGGAAATACTGAGTCAGTAGAAATATTATCAGGTGTAGCTTTATCTGAGTCCTATAGTCAAGCATTTCGTCAAAAAGCTATCGAAGTGCTTGGGAAGAGTCGTGCAGGGGAAGATCGAGTTATGGAATTGCTTCGAGGTAAAAAATTGCCTGCAGATTTGATTCCACCTGTTGTTTCTGGACTAAGTGAAACTCGTACAAAAGCTGTATATGAAGAGGCAAAAACTTTTTTATCCAGCGCATCAAAAGCAAAGCCCGAAAAGAAAGCTTTAATAATAAACTTCAAGGAACTGCTTGCTTTAACAGGTAGTGCTGCAAAAGGAAAGGGTGTATTTAATAAAACTTGTTCTGCATGCCATCAAGCGAATGGACAGGGCTATGATTTTGGCCCAAATTTATCCGAAATAGCATCTAAATTACCTAAAGAGGGGCTTTTTGATGCTATTATTAACCCTTCTGCGGGTATTAATTTTGGTTATGAAACCTGGCAGATTGATATGAAGGATGGATCAAATCTTCAAGGAATCATTTCCAACAGAACGAAGACGGATATAGAACTGAAATATCCCGGAGGTGCAACTCAGAAGATTAAAACTAATGATGTTAAAATGCTTAAAGAATTACCTGGATCCATGATGCCAGAAGGATTGCATGAGATATTGTCAAAACAGGAACTAGTAGATCTGGTTCAATACCTTTCTTTGTTAAAGAAAAAGGAATAATAATTCTTATAATCAATTTAATTAAAAAGGATGATTGATCATTATTTAAACAAAAAACAAATGAATTTCGGTATAAACACATTTCTATTTACCTCTCCTTTTACTAACGATAGCATTTCCTTATTTCCTAAATTTAAAAAGTGGGGTTTCGATTCGGTAGAAATAGCACTCGAAGATGTTTCACATATAGATCCTTCATTTATAAAAAAAGCATTAGATCAAAACGGGCTAAATTGTAATTCTATTTGCGCTGCAATGGGGCCGGGGCGTGACTTGCGGGGTACAAATGAAGAACAGAATATTGCAATAGAATACATTAAAAGTGTTTTAAATATCATGCCTGAATTGGGTTGCCCAATTTTGATCGGCCCGCTTTACTCTACAGTGGGCAGGGCGGAACCGGTTGAAAAAGAACAATATAAAATTCAGTGGAATACAGTAGTAGAACATTTAAAAATGCTATCCGAATATGCAGAAAAATCAGGGCTGAAGCTTGCTATTGAACCCCTAAACCGCTATGAAACTGATTTTATTAATACTTGTGAGCAGGGATTAAAAATGATTAACGATGTCGCTAGTGATGCACTTATGCTGCATCTGGACACCTATCATATGAATATTGAGGAAAAAGATCAGTCGAAAGCTATTTTAAATGCAGGAATCAAACTTGGACATTTTCATGCTTGCGGTTCTGACAGGGGTACACCTGGAGGAGATCAGATAAATTGGAAAAATATCCGTGCTGCGCTTAAAAAGGTTAATTATTCAGGGAGTGTTGTAATTGAATCATTTACTACTGATGTTAAAGTGATTGCCAAGGCTGCCTCTATATGGCGTGACTTTGAACCTTCACAGGAGGATATTGCAATCAAGGGCCTAGAATTTTTAAAATCTTTTTTCAAAAATTAGCTTATGCATTATAACATTAATTCAATAATTATGGACAGACATTTTAATATTATTATAGCAGTTATAGCTTTTTTTAGCTGCTCAGTGTTTACAGCACAAAGTGAAGTAAATCATAAATCAACAAATTATAACAATACTAAGGCGCAAAAAAAGAAGATAGTTTTTGTAGCTGGAAAAGATAGTCACGGCCGGGGCGAACACGAATTTAAGGCAGGATGTTATTTATTAGCAAGACTATTGAATGAGAGCAGACCCGATATAGATGCAGTTGTGACGGAAAATGGCTGGCCCGAAGACCTCACTATATTTGACGGAGCAAACGTTATTGTAATGTATAGTGATGGTGCGAATGAACATATGGTTATTCCACATTTAGAAGAAGTTGATAAACTAGTAAAGAAGGGAATTGGGATTGTGGCTATGCATTATTCGATTGAAGTTCCTAAAGGAAAGGCAGGTAATTATTTTTATAACTGGATCGGCGGTTATTTCGAAGCCTATTATTCCGTTAATCCTTTTTTTATACCCGAAATGGTCAAGTTGCCTAAACATCAAATTACTAACGGCGTCAAACCTTTTAAAATAAGGGATGAATGGTATTACCATTTGCGTTTTGCAAATACAAAAAAGATCACTCCTATATTAAGTACATATCCTCGACTCACAACACTGCTGCCGGAAGAAAACAGCATTCGTGGTAATAATGAGTTTGTAAGAAAGGATCTTCAGGACGGAAAGATTCAAACTATGGCATGGGCTTTTAAGAGAACAGATGGTGGAAGAAGTTTTGGTTTTTCAGGTGGCCACACTCATTCTAATTGGGTTAATGATGATTTTCGGAAATTAATCTTAAACGCAATTGTATGGACCGCAAAATTGAAAGTTCCTGATAGTGGTATTGTTACCAAGACGCCATCTGCAGCTGAAATGGAATATTTACTTAAAGCTCCAAGACCTCCGAGAACAACACATGGTTAGAAGAAGGGTCCCCCGCATGTTAGTTTGGAACCTCTGCAGGAAGACCTATTTAAGGTTTTGTGCCAATTCTTCAATGGCAAGACATTAGATGGCTGAGATAGCGATTTTAAATTCGATTTCCCTGCAAATTAGTTTGAGGAATGAACTAAAAATATAATTTAACCTTATATTTGAAAGGTAACCTATAATATTCATTAAACGCTCTCCAATGACACGTTTCAAAAACACCATTTATGTTGCGCTTTTTTTTGCAATTTCGATGAGTATATTTAATGCTGTTTATTTTGATATTAAATACGCATTATTATCATTCCCCATCTCTTTACTGGTTTTTGGTTTCCCAATTTATTATTTTACCAAATCAACAGTTTTCACCAGGCATGCAGAAATAGATACTGCCGGAAAGGCCATTCTTTATGCTGGTCCAGCTAATCATTTTTTAAATGGATTAAGTATAGGTGGGAAGCTTTATTTATTAGATGACAAAATTCAGTTCCAATCTCACCAATTCAACATTCAAAATGATAGTCATGTGTTGAAATTGGATCAAATAGGTTCAGTAAAAAGTTACAAATCACTCGGTATTATACCAAATGGACTTTCGATCACCACTATAAATGGAGAAACACAACAATATGTGGTCAATAACATCAGGTACTGGAAAAATGAAATCGAACGATTGTCGCAACAGAAAAAGAATGAAAACAATCTTTAAATTCTTAATCACTTTCAATTTATAAACTAATTTACTTAAACTTTCGTTGTACTTTTATGATTAAAAGGCGGGTAAAGGCAAGTAATTTATTTTAGTTGCTTTTATTTTTTTATTTTCGCAAAACATAAATACAAATATATGGAAGAATTTGAAGTTAGCGATGCTTCTAAGAAGACAAAGACGATATATATATCTACGATATTTAGTATTACATTAGTTCTGTTAATGCTAGGGATGTTGGGTCTGATTTTGGTGCATGCCAAAAACCTTTCCAATTACGTGAAGGAAAACATTGTACTTAACATTATTGTTGATGAGGGCACTAAGGAAGCTGATGTATTGCAGTTTCAAAAAGAATTGAATGGAAATATAGCTGTCAAAAACACTCAATATGTGAATAAAGAAATTGCCGCTAAAAACCTAACCCAGGATCTTGGAGAAGATTTCGTCAATTTCCTCGGCTACAATCCTTTATTGTCAACTATTGATGTTTATTTAAAAGCAGATTATGCAAATAATGAAAGTATTGATGCCCTAAAAGCGGAGATCAGCAAAAACCCAGCAGTAAAAGAGGTGATTTACCAGAGTTCTTTAATTGATATGGTAAACCAGAACATCAATACCATTGGTTTGATCATTTTAGCTTTTGCAGCTATTTTATTGGTTATTTCTATTGCTTTGATCAACAACACCATTCGACTGGCAATTTACTCACAGCGCTTTTTAATTAAAAGCATGCAATTGGTGGGTGCCACTAAAAACTTTATCCGCAAGCCTTTCATTTTATTAGCTGCCTTGCATGGTTTAATCGCTGCATTTATTGCCGTCATTATTTTATTAGGGATATTGTATTATGCACAAAAACAAATACCAGAAATCATCATCTTAAGAAATTACACGGAGTTTGGCTTCGTTTTATTGTTTATGGTTGGTCTGGGGATTTTCATCACTGCAATTAGCACGGCTATGGCCGTAAACAAATA
Source organism: Pedobacter sp. CG_S7 (assembly GCF_040544395.1). Classification (NCBI taxonomy): domain Bacteria; kingdom Pseudomonadati; phylum Bacteroidota; class Sphingobacteriia; order Sphingobacteriales; family Sphingobacteriaceae; genus Pedobacter; species Pedobacter sp. CG_S7. Next base: position 19,488 of record NZ_JBEONS010000024.1, read on the forward strand.
TTTACGTTTAAAAATTTACGATCTTTACAGATAATGACAGAGAAAAAAACTGTGCCTGCAAATCAGGATAGAAAAAGCGAATTGGTTTTTACCAGAAAAAATTACCAACTGCTCATCATTGCCATTGCTATTGTTGTTTTGGGATTTATTTTAATGGTCGGTGAAACAAATATCTACGACTTTAGAAAAACCTTTATTGCACCAATGGTCGTACTTTTTGGTTTCGGATTTGGTGTTTATGCCATTTTAAAGAAATAAGCGTAATTCATGAATTATATTCAAGCCCTAATTCTTGCTATAATAGAAGGATTAACAGAATTTCTACCGGTATCTTCTACCGGACACATGGTAATTGCCAGCTCTTTAATGGGTATTGGTAAAGATGAATTTGTTAAGTTATTTGAAGTTGCTATACAGTTAGGCGCTATTTTAGCCGTAGTAGTTTTATATTGGAAAAAGTTTATTGATTTCAGTAAATGGCAATTTTACCTAAAACTATTTATCGCCGTTATACCAGCCTTGTTTTTTGGTTTTTTATTGAATGATTTCATCGACAACACCCTTGGCGACCCGATATTTATTGCGGTTGTTTTATTATTAGGTGGTATTGTTTTATTGTTTATCGACAAGTTCTTTAAAAATCAAAGTATTAACAATGAACAAGAGATGAGCAATTTAACTGCATTTAAGATTGGTTGCTTCCAGGTTTTAGCCGTTGCTTTACCTGGCTTAAGCAGAAGTGCGGCAACCATTATCGGCGGTATGCAGCAAAAATTAACCCGACACGCAGCGGCAGAGTTTTCGTTTTTCCTTGCCGTGCCCACGATGTGTGCAGCAACAGGATATAAATTATTGAAAGGTTACCACCTGCTGGATGCCGAGAATATTAAGTTGTTACTTTTTGGAAATTTGGTCGCCTTTATTGTTGCCATCATTGCTATCAAGTCATTTATAGGATTTTTGTCAAAACACGGCTTTCGTGTTTTTGGCTGGTATAGAATAATAATTGGTGTGGTTATTTTAGTGTTATATTTCGCTGAAATACCATTGACCGTTGGATAATGAAAGATAGAGATTTTAATTTTGTAGAGGGTGAGTTTTTGCTGATTAACAAACCTTATAAATGGACTAGCTTTGATGTGGTGGGCAAAATCAGGAACTCCTTGAAACCCTTAAAAATCAAAGTGGGTCATGCAGGCACCCTTGACCCGCTGGCTACTGGCTTGCTGATTATATGCACAGGCAAATTGACCAAGCAGATTGATACTTTTCAAGCACAGGAAAAAGAATATACGGGTACCATGGTACTTGGTGCTACTACTCCTTCTTTTGATATGGAAACGGTAATTGATCAGGAGTTTAACTTGGACGGCCTTTTAGAAGAACAGATTCATGCAGCTACAGTGCCTTTTACAGGTGACATACAGCAGTATCCACCTGCGCATTCTGCTGTTAAAGTTAACGGAGAACGTTTGTATGTAAAGGCAAGAAGAGGCGAAGAAACTGAATTGCGCTTACGCTTTGTTTCTGTTCCAGTGTTCCAAATTACCAGGATTGAGTTGCCGGAAGTAGATTTCAGAATCGTGTGCAGTAAGGGAACGTATATCAGGTCACTGATTTCAGATTTCGGAAAAGAACTGAACAATGGAGCCTATTTATCAAAGCTGACGAGGACTCGAAGTGGCAATTTTCGTTTAGAGGATGCGCTGGAGGTTGCAGATTTGGTGTCGTACCTTAAAAACAAGAAAGAAGAGCAATGCGTAGACAACCTAAATCCAGTAAGTTAAACTTCTTAAAGAACATTTTCTTAATTGCTTGTGGTGTTGGTTCTGCATGCTTTGGGTTGAAAAGCTTTTTGCTGCCCAGCGGTTTTATTGATGGTGGTGTTACTGGAATATCCCTATTAGTAAGAAACTTAACAGGAATTGAGCTCCCCTACCTCATCGTACTCATTAATATTCCATTTGTTATATTGGGTTACAAGCAAATTGGCAAACTTTTCGCCATTAAAACTGCACTCGCCATTGTAGTATTAGCGCTATTATTAATCGTAGCTCCCTTCCCCCCCATTACCCATGATAAATTGCTTATTGCTTTCTTTGGCGGCTTCTTTTTAGGTGGTGGAATTGGTTTATCAATGCGTGGTGGTGGTGTAATTGATGGCACAGAGGTTCTAGCTTTATTTATAAGTAAGAAAAGTTCCCTCACAGTAGGAAATATTATTTTGATCCTTAATGTTATCATTTTTTCTTTTGCAGCTGCTTTTTTAAATATCGAAACCGCCCTCTATGCTATTTTAACCTATTTATCGGCTTCAAATACCGTAGATTACATTGTTAATGGTATCGAACAATATACAGGAGTAACTATTATTTCTGAAAAGAATGAAAACATTAAAAAGTTCATTATTCATCAAATGAAGCGTGGGGTAACTATTTATAAAGGTGAAGGTGGTTATGGTATAAAAAAAGACATTGACATACTTTATACTGTAGTAACCAAACTTGAAATGAGCAAATTACAAACTGCAATCAGATCAATAGATCCCGATGCTTTTGTAATACAACAACAAATTGCTGACATTAAAGGTGGTGTTGTAAAACGCCAGTCCTTACATTAATTTAAGATCTTGAAAATATATCATCACCTTTCTGAATTCAAAAAATTAAACAATGCTGTGGTCACCATTGGAACCTTTGATGGCGTACACTATGGCCATCAAAAGATTGTCAAACGCTTATGCGAACTGGCAAAAACAACTGGTGGGGAAAGTGTAATTTTAACTTTCTTCCCTCATCCAAGGTTAATCCTTGACCCAGAGAATCAGGATTTAAAAATGATTAACACCATTTCAGAAAAAGCAGTAATATTAGCTGACTTAGGGGTTGATCATTTAATCATTATCCCTTTTACCAGGGATTTTTCCAACTTAAGTGCAAAAGAATATATTAATAATGTATTGGTAAATACCCTAGGCACTAAATATATTATTGTTGGTTATGACCATCGTTTTGGAAAAGACAGAAAAGGCGGCATGCCAGAACTGGAAGAATACGCCAAGGTTTACGATTATAAAATTGAAGTAATTAAGGAACAAGACATCAATGATGTTGCGGTTAGTTCTACAAAAATACGGCAAGCATTATTAGAAGGCAACGTAGCACTAGCTGCACAATACCTGGGCTATCATTTTTCTTTAGAAGGACGGGTAATTAAAGGTGATAAAATTGGCCGCACTATTGGCTTTCCTACGGCAAACATATTTATAGAAGAAACCTATAAATTGATTCCTTCGGATGGCATTTATGCCGTTACCGTTAAAATGGAGAACGATCTTTATAAGGGTATGGCCTATATAGGACAGCGCCCAACCATAAATGGAATGACCCGGAATATTGAAGTGAACATTTTTGACTTTAACCAGGAAATTTATGGTCAGGTTATTAAAATGTCTTTTCTTCAGTTTCTGCGACATGATGTTAAATTTACAGGACTGGAAACGTTAAAAGAACAGTTACAAAAAGACAAGGAAAATACCTTGAATTACTTCAGTAAACTGGTCTAAAACAGCAGTTTATTCGTATATTTAACAAAATGAGGGATGGACTTTTAATTTAAAGCAACTTAATGATACACCTTCCAGTACTCATTTCAGACTTAGGACTTATACTTGCCGCTGCAGGGATTACGACACTATTATTTAAAAAAATAAAGCAACCCTTAGTTCTTGGGTATATTCTTGCAGGTTTACTTGTTGGACCTCATGTTGATTTTATTCCTACCGTTTCTGACAATAAAAGCATCACGATATGGGCTGAAATTGGTGTTATATTTTTATTATTTAACCTGGGTTTGGAATTCAGTTTCAAAAAACTAGTAAAGGTTGGTGGATCTTCATCCATCACGGCCATCGTAGAGGTTATATCAATGTTACTGATTGGTTTTGCTGCTGGAAAATTAATGGGCTGGTCTACCATGGACAGCATCTTTTTAGGAGGTATACTTTCTGTTTCCTCCACTACCATCATTATCAGGGCTTTTGAAGAACTCGGCGTTAAGCATAAAAAATTCGCCGGATTAGTATTTGGGGTCTTAATTGTGGAAGACCTTGTCGCCATTTTATTATTAGTACTCCTTTCCACACTTGCTGTGAGCCAACAATTTGCGGGTGCTGAAATGTTAAATTCCATCTTAAAATTAGCATTTTTTCTGGTACTCTGGTTTATTGGAGGTATATTTTTAGTGCCTACTTTTCTTAAAGCAACAAAGAAACTGATGAACGATGAAACCATGCTGATCGTTTCAATAGCGCTGTGTTTATTAATGGTGATGTTGGCAGTTAAGGTTGGTTTTTCTGCAGCATTGGGGGCTTTTATTATGGGATCCATTTTAGCAGAAACTACACAAGCTGAACGTATTGAACATTTAACCAAATCTGTAAAAGACCTTTTTGCTGCAATTTTCTTTGTATCAGTTGGCATGCTGATAGATCCAAAGGTGTTGGTAGATTATATAGGCCCGATAGCAATTATTACTTTGGCCACTGTATTTGGTAAATTTTTAAGTTCTGGTTTAGGCGCTCTACTTTCAGGGCAACCACTGAAAACAGCTGTTCAATCTGGATTAAGTTTGGCTCAAATTGGCGAATTTTCTTTTATCATTGCTACTTTGGGCCTCTCGTTAAAAGTAACCAGCGATTTCCTTTATCCTATTGCCGTTGCAGTGTCTGCTATAACAACTTTTACTACACCATACCTGATAAAATCTTCTGAACCTATTTACCTGTTTATAGAGCGCAATTTACCTGAGAAATGGACTGCAGGTATCAACAGATATAGTTCCGGTACAGCAGGGATAACAACTTTGAGTGATTGGAAAATCTTTCTTAAAGCGTATACTTTTAACACCATAATTCATTCGGTGATCTTGATTGCCCTTGTTTTTATAGGCTCAAAATGGTTACAGCCACTTATAGAAAACAATCTTATAAATGGTGATAAAGGCACAATCGTTAGTTTGTTATTAACTTTTATAATCATGATGCCTATTTTATGGGCCCTTGCTATCCGAAGACTGGCAAGAAAATCTTATAGTAATTTATGGCTCAATAAGAAATACACCCGTGGTCCACTTATAGCTTTAGAAGCTTTACGCATTGGTCTTGCTGTATTTTATGTAGGTTTCCTTATTTTTCAATTCTATAACACCATGATTTCGATTAGCATTGCTTCTTTGCTGATATTGCTGGTAATGATTATATTTTCTCGTAAACTCCAGGCATTTTACAGTCGCCTGGAAAGTCGCTTTCTGAATAACCTCAATGAAAGAGAAGCATTAAAAGTAAAACCGGAAATTTTACCCTGGGACACTCATCTTGTTGAATTAACAATTGCTCCAGAATCAAAGCTTGTAGGCAAATCACTGGTGGAACTTTCCATCAGAGAAAAATATGGTGTAAATATAGCGATGATTGAGCGTGGTAAAATTAGTATTCCTACGCCAGGAAGAGATGAAAGACTCTATCCTTATGACAAGATTTTGGTGATTGGTACAGACGACCAGCTGGCCTCTGTTCAAGAGCTTTTCGATGGCGTAACAGAAGAAACTGAAGAACCTAGCTTTCCAAAGCAAGACATGACCTTGCAAAAAATAGTTATCAACAGCAAATCACCGGTATACGGTTTCAGCATACGTAATTCAGGGATACGTGAAATTACACAGGGTTTGGTGGTAGGAATTGAACGTAATGGGAAAAGAATTTTAAATCCAGATTCAAATTTAGTGTTTGAAAATGATGATGTTGTTTATATAGTTGGCAACAATAAGAAAATACCGGAACTGCTTAAGAAAGTTTAATCTAATAGGAGTTAAATGAAGCTAGACCAAGAAAAAAGCGAGTTTTTAGATGAAATGCTTAACCAATGGCAAGAACAAAACTTGTTAACGGCAGAAGAGGTAAAGAAACTACAAGGAACTTATGAGACTAAAACCTTCGACTGGCGCCGTTTAGCACAGTATTCATTTTGGATTGCTATGGCCTGTGGCGTAATTTCTCTAGGTGCCTTGTTGGTTGACAAAGCTATTTTAATCTATCTCGAAAAGCTGTTTGATACGCCGGATAGCCTTATTAGCATTTTTTCTGCTGTTGCTGCAGGCATATTGTATTACATAGGATTTAAAAGAAGCAAGACCCATCAAATGCAAATATTTAGCAATGATGCTATAATTTTTACTGCAGTTATGCTTACTGCAAATTCGATAGCCTATTTAGGCAAGGCTCTTGGCAACAACAATTCACACTTTTCCCTGCTTATATTATGTTCGGTATTGATTTATGGCATATTAGCTTTTATATTCAAATCCAGGTTAATATGGGCTTTTGTAATCCTGTCCTTTGGTGTTTGGTTCGGGACAGAAACGGGCTATTTATCAAGGTGGAACTGGTATTTCTTGGGCTTAAATTTCCCACTTCGTTTTGTATTTTTCGGTATAGCCCTTATTGCATTCGCCTTATTTTTCAAAAACCATAAGAAGTTTGGCCTATTTTACAACACCACTTATATTGGTGGTATGATTTATCTCTTTGTTTCCCTATGGCTTATTTCTGTATTTGGTAATTATGGTTCAATTGAGGAATGGTATAAAGTAAGCCAAATCAGTTTGTTTTACTGGGCACTGCTGTCTGCCGCTGCATGTATGGTTAGCATTTTTTCAGGGCTGAAATATCGTGATGATGTTGCTAGGGAATTCGGAATAACGTTTCTCTTTTTAAATTTATATACCCGGTATTTTGAATACTTTTGGGACAGCTGGCATAAAGCATTGTTCTTTTGTGTATTGGCCGCTTCCTTCTGGATTATTGGAAAAAAAGCAGAAAGAATCTGGAATTTAGAATTCTTAAAAAAGTAATTACGCTTTAATAAAGTGCACATAAACAACTTTAACGATGTGATAGGAGGATAAGCTGAAAAACAAAATAGCAATACTCTTATTGATCAAATAGCTGCTTATATCAAACTTTTCCTTAATATAACCTGCAAATCGGGCAAAACCATATAAAGTAAGTACTGCGCCAATACCTGAACCCAAACTAAAAATACTTAAAGAAAGGTAACCTGTAGCCACCCATTCATGAGAAATGACATAGGTACCTACAAATAACCAATAGGGAACTTGCATAGGGTTTAATACACCGAGTAACAAGCCATATTTGATACTGTCTTTATGAGAATAATCTTCTTTAGGCAATTGCTTACGTGATTTCCAAGTAAAAATACCCAGAATAAGAAACAAAAACACCATCGCCACATCTATGAAATTGTCGAGTTCAATGCTTAATGATAACCATTGAACAAAACGCATGACCACCATAGTAAAGATGATTTCCACAAAACCAAAAGCACATATAAAGTAAAGTGCTTGCTTGAAACCTCTATTTATAGTTATTTGTACGACCGTGAGGTTAATATTACCAGGAGGAATGTAACCTATTGCATTCAGGATTACCCCTAGTAAGAATGTTAAAAAAAGCATGGACGAAGATACAATTATTTCAAATGTGCTTTTAAATACTTTGCAGTATAGGAATTCCCCTCGGAAACAAGGTCTTCGGGTGTGCCTTGAAATACCAATCCACCACCCAGATCGCCACCTTCAGGGCCAATATCAATCACCCAATCGGCAGATTTAATCATGTCCATGTTATGCTCAATAACTAAAATGGTATTACCTTGTTCTATCAATGTATTTAAAGCGATAAGTAGTTTTTTTATGTCGTGAAAATGCAATCCGGTTGTAGGTTCATCAAAAATGAACATTGTTTTATTGGCATTATTTCCTTTAATCAGAAAGGATGCCAATTTGATTCTTTGCGCTTCCCCGCCCGACAAAGTATTAGAGGATTGACCTAAATGCACGTAGCCCAGTCCCACATCAACCAGCGGTTTGAGTTTATTCAATATTTTAGGCTCCTTTTTAAAGAAATCAACGGCATCTTCAATAGTTAATTCGAGGATTTGAGAAACATTTTTATCGAGATAAGTGATGTCTAATACTTGCTGTTTGAATCTTTTACCACCACAAGCTTCACAAGGCAAATAGATGTCTGCCATAAATTGCATTTCTATTTTAACCTCACCCTCTCCCTGGCAAACATCACAACGACCACCTTCAACATTAAAAGAAAATGCTGAAGGTTTTAACCCTGAGGCTTTTGAAGCAGGTAACGCAGCGAAAAGAGCCCTAATATCATCCCACGCTTTAACATAGGTAACAGGATTAGAACGGGAAGACCTTCCAATTGGATTTTGATCTACCATTTCTACCTGGCTAACCAGGTCAAGGTTTCCAAAAATACCATCATAAGCACCGGTTTGCTCACCTGCATAATTACCAATTGCTTTCTGTAAAGCCGGGTATAGAATTTTTTTAATTAAACTAGTTTTTCCAGAACCCGAAACACCACTTACCACTGTAAAAATACCAAGGGGAAATTTAACATCAATATTTTTCAGGTTATTTTCCCTTGCTCCTTTTAAAAGGACATGGTCATGCCAAGGCCGTCTTTTAATTGGAACAGCAATACTTTCCTTTCCGGACAAGTATCTTCCGGTAAGACTCTTTTTATCTTTTAAGATTTGCTCGAAGGTTCCGTTAAAGACTAAATTACCGCCATGAGTACCTGCTTCCGGACCAATATCAATGATATAGTCTGCAGCTTTCATCATTTCTTCTTCATGTTCTACTACAATTACGGTATTGCCTACATTTCTTAAGCTTTCTAATACGCCAATTAATTTATGGGTATCCCGGGGATGTAAACCAATACTTGGCTCATCTAACACATAAATAGAACCCACTAAACTACTGCCAAGAGAAGTTGCCAGGTTTATTCTTTGAGACTCCCCACCAGACAAAGTGTTGGAGAGGCGATTTAAAGTTAAATAGCCCAAGCCAACATTATTAAGGTATTCTACACGGTTTGAGACTTCAGCAAGTAAGCGCTTAGCAATCTTTTGATCGGTTTTAGAAAGGGTCAAATTGTCAAAGAAACCTAATATGGTAGAAAGAGGCATTAATACAAAATCGATAATGGATTTATCTGCAATCTTAACATAAGAAGCATCCTTGCGTAAGCGCGAGCCTTTACAATCCGGACAAATCGTTTTCCCACGGTAACGGGAGAGCATCACCCGGTATTGAATTTTAAAAGTTTGCGTTTCAAGCTCCTTAAAAAAGGTATCAAGCCCATCGAAATGTTTGTTGCCAGTCCACAGTAATTTTTGTTGTTTCTCTGTTAACTCATGATATGGCCTGTGGATAGGGAAATCAAATTTATCGGCTGTTTTAATCAGTTTATTCAACCATTCGCGCATTTTTTCACCGCGCCATGGAGCGATAGCACTATCATAAACACTTTTGCTTTTATCAGGAATTACCAGATCTTCATCAATTCCAATAACATGTCCATAACCCTCGCACCTTTTACAGGCACCATAAGGATTATTAAAACTGAAAAAATTAGGCGTAGGAATTTCAAAGTCGATGCCATCCAATTCAAAGCGGTCGCAGAAATGAGTGGTTGTACCTTCATTCTCTACATAACAATCCCCTTTACCTTCAAAAAAAGCTGTTTGTGCAGAATCAGCAATCCTGCCAAGAGTTTCTTCTTCATCATTAATTACGATACGGTCTATTAAAATCATGACCGTACTTTCACTAACGAGCTCCTCATCAACAAAATCTTCATCTTCCAATATGGCTTCAATTTTACTGATTTTACCAGCAATAAACACCCTTAAAAAACCTTTTTGTAATAAAACTGCAAGTTCTTCTTTGATGGTTCTGTTGTTATGCGGAAACAGTGGACAATAAATGGTTACCGTACTATCTGTTGCCAGTTTAGAGATATAGTCAACCACTGTGCTAACCGAATCTTTTTTTACAATTTTACCTGAAACCGGGGAATAAGTTTTTCCTATTCTAGAAAACAGGAGCTTCAGATAATCATAAACCTCGGTAGAAGTACCAACGGTAGACCGTGGGTTTGAAGTAATTACTTTTTGCTCAATGGCAATTGCCGGGGCAATACCTTTTATATAATCAACATCAGGCTTGTTCATTCTGCCCATAAATTGCCGGGCATAAGAAGAAAGACTCTCCACATACCTACGCTGTCCTTCAGCATATAGGGTGTCAAAAGCTAGTGAAGATTTTCCTGATCCGGACATTCCGGTAATGACTACAAGCTTATTTTTGGGAATAGCTACATCAATATTTTTGAGATTGTGTACTCTGGCACCCTTTATGATAATATTTTTATGTGAATCTTTCTCTGTTTCCTTGCTCATTACTATTGGATAGAATTACAAATATACCACGAATTATATAGACATGGCATTTTCTGAGAACGTAAAAATAAGGCAGTCAGCACACTTTTATTATTTTTTAACATTTTTATTGTTGTATTCTAATAAAAAAATGCTTCTTTTGAAAGAATTAAGAACAAGAATTGATCCATCACACCTTATACATAAATAGGAGAAACATTATCGATTAAAAAACTACTAAATATTATTAAGCAAACCGCAAGAATTTAGTATAAGTACTCCTATGAATTTACAATTAAATAGTGATCAGGAATTGGTGAAGTTATACCTTAATGGAAGAGAATCTGTTTTGGAAGAACTTCTTCGCAGACATAAAACCAAAATATATACATCTATTTATTTATTGGTTAAAGATCAATATTTGGCAGAGGATATATTTCAAGAGGCCTTTATTAAGGTAATTAATACCCTGAGATCTGGAAAATACAATGAAGAAGGTAAATTTCTACCTTGGGTAATGCGTATAGCGCACAACCTGGTAATCGATTTCTTCAGAAGGGAAAAACGTGGGCCTGTAATTACCAGTTCTGACGATACGGATATACTGAACATGCTTCAGATTTTTGATGAAAGTGCAGAAGAGAAACTCCTGAAAGAGCAAACTTATGCAGACTTAAGGCAGATGATCCATTTGTTACCTGATGAGCAGAAAGAAGTTTTAATTATGCGTCATTATGCAGACCTGAGTTTTAAAGAAATTGCAGACCTTACAGATGTGAGTATAAACACCGCTTTGGGAAGAATGAGGTATGCTTTGAGCAATTTAAGAAGAATGATGAAAGTAAAAGAGGTGAGTTAAAAACACTCCCTTAAAAATTTTTTCAAAATTGTTGTTTAGGTTAAAATAAATTGAAAACTGCTGCGTTAAATAGATAAAACAAATCAGTATTATACTTATGGTAACAACCTCTACTTCAAACTACAACATCAATCACTTTCAACCAAAATCTGAACAGCTGAATACTGATCTTTTTGAAGAAAATGATCTCTTCTTTTACGAAAACCTAAAGAAGGAACTGGATTCGCTCCTTAAAGACCCAAGTGATGAGGTGATTAACAGAATTTTAGCCTACGCTAAAGCAAAGTAATTTAATTTAAGCTGCCTTAAACAGGCAGCTTTTTTATTACCCGTATTGTATATTTGCAGATGCTCAAAAAAGAACGTTACAGACAATTTGTTGCTCATTTTTCTGCTAAGCAACCTAACGCTGAAACAGAATTACATTACCACAATCCTTTTCAATTGTTAATTGCTGTGATTTTATCTGCACAATGCACCGACAAAAGAATAAACCTCGTTACCCCTGCCCTTTTCCAAAGGTTCCCAACACCGAAAGCACTAGCGGAAGTTAGTCCTGATGAGGTATTTGACTATATTAGATCAGTAAGCTATCCGAATAACAAAGCAAAACACTTGGTAGGTATGGCCACCATGCTTTTCAACGATTTTAATAGTGAAATACCTTCTGATATTATCGAACTGCAGAAATTACCAGGCGTTGGCAGAAAAACGGCCAATGTAATTGCTTCTGTCATTTACAATGCCCCAGCCATGGCTGTGGATACCCACGTATTTAGAGTAGCAAACCGAATAGGCTTAACCAATGGAAAAACACCTTTGGCAGTAGAACTCGATTTGGTTAAACATTTACCAAAACACACCATACATATTGCCCACCACTGGCTTATTTTACATGGTAGGTATATTTGTGTAGCCCGCTCGCCAAAATGCAGCATTTGCGAAATTTCAAGCATTTGCCGGTATTACGAGCGACAAGTTAAAGCTAAAATTATTAGTGATTATTAAAAAACTAAATTATAATTTGTGCATTAGTTTTTTTATAACCAAATATATGCATACTTTTGCTAAAATAGTTAGCAATAAACTTCAATTAAATAGTTATTATAAAGAATAAATATTTTATATTTACGAACAAAATTTAATAAAATGAACCCAAACGCAGACAAATTAAAAGCATTACAACTTACCCTTGATAAACTAGAGAAATCTTATGGCAAAGGAGCCGTAATGAAGTTAGGCGACAAGGCTATTGAGGCTATTGAATCTATTTCAACGGGTTCGATAGGTTTAGATATAGCCTTAGGCATTGGAGGAGTACCAAAAGGTCGTGTAATTGAAATATATGGCCCTGAGTCATCTGGTAAAACAACTTTGGCTACACATATTATTGCTGAAGCACAAAAGGCAGGTGGCGTAGCTGCATTTATTGATGCGGAACATGCTTTTGATAAATTCTACGCTAAGAAATTGGGTGTAGATGTGGAGAACCTCTTGATCTCACAACCAGACAATGGCGAGCAGGCATTAGAGATTGCAGATAATTTGATTCGTTCTGGAGCAATTGATGTAATTGTAATTGACTCTGTTGCGGCCCTTGTACCAAAGGCAGAGATTGAAGGTGAAATGGGTGAATCTAAAATGGGGCTACAAGCAAGACTGATGTCTCAGGCATTGCGTAAGCTGACGGGCACAATTTCAAAAACCGGATGCTGCTGTATTTTCATCAATCAATTACGGGAGAAAATCGGGGTAATGTTTGGAAATCCTGAAACTACAACTGGTGGTAACGCGTTGAAGTTTTATGCTTCGGTAAGGTTAGACATCCGCAGAACATCACAAATTAAAGATTCTGATGAAGTCTCAGGTAACAGGATCAAAGTTAAAGTTGTTAAGAATAAAGTAGCACCACCTTTCCGTATTGCTGAGTTTGACATTATGTTTAACCAGGGAATATCTAAAGTTGGAGAAATCATTGATATTGGAGTTGATTTTAACATCATCAAAAAAGCAGGATCATGGTTCTCCTATGGAGACACCAAATTAGGACAGGGAAGAGATGCTGTTAAACAATTATTACTGGACAATCCAGAATTATCTGATGAGATAGAAGCAAAAATCAGAGCAGAAGTTTCTGGCGAGAAATTAGAAGAGAAGGTGAAATAAGACTACGATTAACATACAAAAAGGAAGCCGCATGATGCGGCTTCCTTTTTGTATTAGGATAGTTTCATGTATTTTGCATCTACATAAATGGCAACAATAACAGTGGCTAAAATAGCAATCAATAACACTGCCATACCCAGGTAATTTTTCTTTTTGTCTTGTCGCATTAACCATATAAGAAATATGGTAAAGGGCACAAGCATAAGCCCAATAAAAAGAAAGCTCATTGAATTCATATAATATCAGAATTAGTTAAAAAATCATTCTTGCAGCAGGAGAAACATCCTGACCAACAAAATCTTTGTTTAAATACTTACGGTAACCAGCAATAGCAATCATGGCTGCATTGTCTGTGCAATAATCAAATGCCGGGATAAAAACATTCCAATTCATTTCCTGTGCCAAAACTTGTAAGCCCTCTCTTAAACCTGAATTGGCAGATACGCCACCTGCAATGGCAATATTCTTGATTCCATGTTCTTTGGCAGCTCTTTTTAATTTATTCAGCAATATAAGAACAATACTATATTGTACAGAAGCGCAAATATCATTCAAATGATTATTAATGAAGTCGGGATTCAACTTTTCCTGATCCCTGATAAAATAAAGTACTGCAGTTTTGAACCCGCTGAAACTAAAGTTTAACCCTTTAATTTGAGGCTCAGGAAATTTATATGCTAAAGGATTACCTTCTTTTGCATGTTGATCAATTAACGGACCTCCAGGATATGGAAGTTTCAAAAGCTTAGCTGTTTTATCAAAGGCCTCACCTGCTGCATCATCCAGCGTTTCTCCAATAATTTCCATCGCATCGAAAGCCTTAACAAGCACAATTTGAGTATGACCACCAGAGACCGTTAAACACAAAAAGGGGAACTGTGGTTTAGGATCATCAATAAAATGTGCCAATATATGTGCATGCATATGGTTCACCGCAATTAAAGGCAAATTTAGTGCTAAAGCAAAAGATTTAGCAAAAGAAACACCAACCAATAGAGAGCCCAATAAACCGGGTCCTTTTGTAAATGCTACGGCATTTAATTCATTTTTATTAACTTTAGCATCCGTTAACGCTTGTTGAATTACCGGAACAATATTTTGCTGATGTACCCTTGAAGCTAGCTCTGGGATTACACCACCATAATTTTCATGAATAGTTTGGTTTGCAATAACATTGGCTGTAATTTTACCGTTGTTACAAATAGCAACTGAAGTTTCATCACAAGAGGATTCGATAGCAAGTATTACAGACACGTTTATATAATTTAAGCTACAAAAATATCAAAAAACTATTACAAATACTTCTTTGGTTTATTGCATCAATTTTGTTGTTGCTCTGCATAGTATTATTTGCGCTTCAATATAAGCCAGTGCAAACCTATGTAGCAAAAAAAGCAGCGGCATATTTGTCAAAAGAACTTCATACCACCGTCTCTTTAAGCGGCATTTATATCAAACCTTTTAAATCTGTAGTGATTGAAAACCTGATGGTTTTAGATCATCAAAAAGATACTTTACTCAACACACCCAAATTTTTAGTTGATCTTAATCAGTTTTCTTTGAAACAGCGCATCATAGATGTGAGTACAGCTCAAATCAATGACGGTTATTTTTTCCTGAAATCTTATAAAGATGGCTCTACTAACATTGATTTTATCATTAAATATTTCAGTTCAAACGCAGCCCCTTCAGTAAAAAAGAAAAAAAAGCCATTTGACCTTTCCATCCAAAAGATTATTATCAACAACCTACGCTTTCAATATAAAAATCAACAAGTTGATACCATTATTAAAGGAGTGAATTTCGATGACGTTTACCTCACTGATTTAAATGGGATATTTGAAGGACTGAACACAACTGAACATTTGATACAAACCAACGTTAAGAATTTAAAATTTAAAGAGAAAAGTGGTTTTGAATTAAAAAACCTAAGTGCTTTTACTACGGTAGATACGAACAAGATCGAATTGAAGCAGTTATTGCTGGAAACTAATCAAAGCAAGATAAAAGACTATTACCAGATGACCTTTGAAAAGTTTAGTGATTTTAAAGATTATTTTAATAAAGTGCGTATGAAAGCGAACTTTAAAGATAGTCACCTTGACTCAAAAGACATTGCCTATTTTACTTCAGCGCTTGAAAAGATGAACCTGAACATTGATATTGATGGCCAAGTGAGTGGTTTTGTGAACAACCTTAGGGCAAAACAGCTTTCCATTAAAGCGGGTAAGGCAACTTATATAAAAGGCGACTTTATTTTAAAAGGCTTGCCAAATTTAAGTGAAACCTTTATGGATCTGAAAATTGATATGGCAGGATCAAACAAAAGAGACTTGGATGAGTTGCTGAGCAATACAACAGGAAAAAAAATGAAAAGTATTCCAGTCATCATCAACAAATTTGGAAACTTCAACTTTAATGGAACTTTCACTGGCTTTCAGAATGACTTTATAGCTTATGGTGAGTTTAAAACTAAATTAGGCCGTATAGTTTCGGATGTTAACATGAAGATCGATAAAGCTGGTGTACCGTCTTATTCTGGAAACGTAAAAACTTACGACTTTAACATTGGACAATTATTAGATCAAAAAACCCTGTATAGGGTAACTTCTGCTGTAAACATTAAAGGGCGCGGGACAGAAATCGATAAGTTAACTGAAAAAATTAATGGCGATATTCAATACATAGATTTCAACAATTACAGGTATCACAATGTTAAAATTGATGGGGTATTTGAGAAAAAGTTCTTTGATGGAAGTTTAAAAATCAATGATAAAAACGTTCAGCTTGAATTTAATGGCGGTGTAAATTTAAATCCGGCATTGCCTGTTTTTAATTTTAATGCAACAATAAAAAATGCAAAGCTAAAGGCGTTGCTTTTATATAAAGATTCCATGAAAATTGATGCTAAATTTAACACCAATTTTTCAGGAAATAATTTAAATAATATACAAGGAAATCTTTCAATCAATAAAATTCAGCTTAATAATGCAAAAGGAATTTACATTATAGATTCGGTTAAATTAATGGCAAATGGTATTGGAATAGATAGAACATTAAGAATTGAATCTGATGTTTTAGATGCAAGCATAAAGGGGCAATATGATTTAAACACTATGCCTTCCTATTACAAGGCCCTCGCTAAAACCTATATTCCATCCTTAAAAACTGATATTGTAAAATATGGGGTACAAAATTTTGATTTCAACCTGAAGATCAAAAGATTTGCCCCCATTGCCGAACTCGTGGCACCTGGTTTGGAAATTGAAGATGAAGCGATTTTGATTGGTGATTTTGATTCTAGAAAAAAGATAGCCACATTGAATGGTTTCGTCAAAAAACTAACCTTTAAGGGGGTAACTATTAATAATATTATTATTGATGAGAACACAACGGATGCGCAACTCCATACGATCATTACTTCTGATCGGGTAGACCTTAATGATAGCCTTTTCATCAAAAATGTAAACATTTCCAATATCATCAGGAACGATAGTCTCTTACTCAATGTAAAACTATCAGATGCAGATGAAATGAACCAACTCGATTTAAATGGTCTTGTTGAGTTTGCCACAAACAATACCGCCAGAATTAGCATCTTACCTTCTCTATTGACCATTAATAGGGAAGAATGGAAAATAGAGGAGAAAGTTCAAATGAATTTTAACCAGGGAAAAACTGAAATAACGAATTTCGACCTGAGTAATGGAAAACAACTGATGACAATTGATGGAATAATATCAGATGATCCTAAAGATATATTAAGCATAGGCTTTAAAGATTTTCAGTTAACAACCTTAAATCCTTTTGCTAAAGGCTTTGGTGTTAAGCTAGCAGGGAATTTAAATGGTAACACCAGTATTCGTAGCTTACTCAAATCCACGAGGATTAATGATGACATTAAGATTGATTCAATGACCTTTAATGACACCTATATTGGCACGCTAACAGACACTTCATCGTTCGACAGAAGTGATAACACGGTTAATATTTACACTCGTATACTTGCCAATGACAAGGAAACATTAAAAATGGATGGTAAGTTGGATCTTAAAGAAAAATTGGTTGATGTAACCGTGCGATTAGACAATAGTGAACTTGCCATTTTAGAACCTTTTGTGAAAAATCTGGTGAGTGACCTAAAAGGGAATATAAGCACAGATTTACGTATAAATGGCCCTTTTGATAAACCACAAATCAATGGCGAATTAGCACTCAATAAAGCCATGCTTACGGTCAATTACCTAAAAACAAGGTACACCATATCAGATAGAGTTTCAATAAGAAACAGTGTAATCCGAATTAATAATTTAGGTCTTGAGGATGCAGATGGCAATAAGGCGACAGGAAGTGGTACTGTCGATTTAAATAACCTCAGCTATCCTGACCTGGACATTGAAGTTAAGGCGCTTGACTTTATGGCTTTAAACACGACCGCAAAAGATAATTCGATATATTATGGCCAAGCTTATGCAACTGGGACTTTCGTGTTTAAAGGCCCCACCAATAAAATGTTTATTGGTATTGATGCTAAAACAGAGAAAGGTACCATTTTTAACCTACCTTTAAACAGTTCTGAAACGGTGATGAATAAGGATTTTATCACTTTTCTGAGCAAAGACACTACTAAGGTTATTAAAAAAGAAACAAGCTTTGATGGCTTGACCATGAGTTTTAAACTTATTGTAGATCCCAACAGCACAGCAAATATTTTCACCACCCTAGGTAAGCTGAGTGGAAAAGGCAACGCAAACTTAAATCTGGAGATTAATAGTTTGGGCGATTTTGAAATGACCGGTGATTATATTATAGAATCTGGGAATTTTGATTTCACAGCACAAGAGGTGATTAACAAAAAATTCACTATCCGGCAAGGTGGTAGTATACGGTGGACAGGCAACCCATCGGCAGCCCAAATTCAATTAAAAGCTATTTATTCTTTAAGAGCGAATTTAGATGATCTTTTTAAGGCCGCAAACAGAGAAACGACCAACAATTCGAATGAACGCGTATTAACCGAGGTAGAAATGGGACTTACAGGTTTATTGTTAAAGCCGGATATCAAGTTAGACATCTTCTTCCCTTCTAATCCAGCCATTAAAGATGACCTCCAGGCTTACTTTAATGACCCTAATAATTTAAACCTACAGGCCTTTAGTTTAATCATCCGTCGGAGTTTTGCTCCTGGAACGGGGAAAGAAGCTTTGGGCCGACAATTAACTTCAGGTGTAACAAGTACAGCTACAGAATTACTGTTTAACCAGTTTAATAATGTCTTGTCATCATTAGACCTCGACTTTGTGGATATCAATATCAGGTCTTTTAGTGAGGCAAATGCTTCTTTTAAATTCTTTAATGACCGTATTATTCTAAATGCAGGTATCGTAGACAAAAAAAGTACAAACGATCTTTCGCCTATAGGTTTCTCTAAAAACAATGTAGGAAGTGAGGTGGAAATTTTAGCTTTAATTAAGAAAGACGGAACCCTAGTAGGTAAATTAGCAAACAAACCACCTACACAGCAAAGTATTTTTATCAATTCCGGCATCAATCAAAATAACAACGTAACTTCCTTAGGCCTAATCTACATGCAGCAATTTGACAACTTCAGAGAGCTTTTACAGAAAATTACTGGGCAGTACAAAAGAAACCTAATAAAGAAACAGAAAGAAAAAGAGGCTAAAAAAGCAAAACAGCTACCTGTTAAGGAAGCTGTTTTAAAAGAAAAAAACGGTTAACCTTTCATAATTTGGTGACCCATTTTATCTCTTTTTGTTTTTAAATAGGATTCATTATGAATATTACTCTTAATTTCAATAGCGATATTTTCTACAATCTCTAAACCATAGCCTATCAGTCCGGCTCTTTTTGTAGGGTTGTTTGACATCAACTTCATTTTAGTAACCCCCTTTGCTCTTAAAATCTGGGCACCTACACCATAATCTCTTTCATCACCTTTGAAGCCGAGTTCAATATTAGCTTCTACAGTGTCAAAACCAACATCTTGTAAATTATAAGAACGCAATTTATTAACAAGGCCAATCCCTCTACCCTCCTGGTTCATGTAAACGACGATACCTTTACCCGATTCCTGGATCATTTCTAAAGATTTATGTAATTGGGGACCACAGTCGCATCTGCAAGAACCAAAAATATCTCCTGTAACACAAGAACTATGCACGCGAACCAATACAGGTTCTTCTTCAGTCCATTCACCTTTAGTGATGGCTAAATGGGTTGCATCGCTATCTAATTGTGTATAAGCAGTCATCTTAAAATCACCCCATTGTGTTGGAAGATTAATAGTAACCTCTTCTCTAATTAAACTCTCGTTACTTAAACGGTAAGATATGAGATCTTTTATGGAAATAATTTTCAGCTGATGCTGAGCTGCAATTTTAATGAGGTCAGGCAAACGCGCCATCTCTCCATCATCTTTCATGATCTCTACTAATACACCTGCCGGTTCCAATCCAGCCAACCTAGCCAAATCAATACTAGCTTCGGTATGTCCGGAACGCCTGAGCACTCCACCATGTTTGGCTCTCAATGGAAAGATATGACCAGGTTTACCTAGTTCATTCGGATCGGTATTAGGATTAACTAGGGCCTGGATAGTTTTAGACCTATCTGTGGCTGATATTCCTGTGGTGCAACCATGCCCCACCAAATCAACAGAAACAGTAAAATTAGTTTCGTAAGCAGCGGTATTCTTGCCTACCATTAGCTCTAGTCCTAACTCATCACAACGCTCCTCAGTTAAGGGAACACAAATAAGACCTCTTCCGTAAGTAGCCATGAAATTCACTAGCTCAGGAGTTATTTTTTCTGCTGCAGCGACAAAATCGCCCTCGTTTTCCCTATCTTCATCATCAACTACAATAATCAGCTTACCCGCTTTTATATCTAGAATAGCTTCTTCTATTGTGTTTAGTTTAATTTCCATTTTTAGAATTTCTTGTCCTTAGTCTATGTTTATTTGAACCAAAAGATACATTACAAAGTTACAACCTTCGGCGGTAATTTCAGGTTTAAAATATCATTAACAGGTAATCATATTGCAATACAATTTCTATAGCTTATTTATTGATCTTTTTCTTTTGAAAGAGTTTTACTATTAACGTTTTATAATAACTAGCATCAAATAAAGCAGAATCAACAGTGGCTTTATAGGTTAAAAAGGCCCCTAATGGACTTAACACAATGACGGCCATCCAAATACCCAAAACGGGACTAATAGTACCCTGTATAGCAGATTTTTCTGAAACCGTAGAGATAATATGATAAATTAAAAAGAACACTACCGCCATTACTACGGGCAAGCCAAGGCCGCCTTTTCTTATAATCGCACCTAAAGGAGCACCTATAAAAAACAAGAGCAAACAGGATACCGCTAAGGTAAATTTACGTTGATATTCAATTTGTATTTTTATCAGGCCTCTAACCCTATCTTTGTGTTCAACAACCTTACCTGCAACTGATTGCTGTATAGAGGTTGCCTGGTCTGAGGCAGACTGCAATAAGGATAGTTCCTGATCTTTTGGTAATACATTAAGGATACTTCCCTTAATAATTTTAACCGGAGCTTTAATTTTAGTATAACCCTTTGTAACATTGTTTTGCTTATAATAAGATCCTATACTTAACTTGGCAAGTCGATTTACACTATCAATCAGATTTGATAGCGAGTCACCCTTTTTAACTAAGCCTTTCAAGTTAAGCATCTGGGTGTTAGACCTAAAACTATTTTCGTCGGTGCGGCTCATTTCAAAACTAGAAAAATCAAACTTTTGTTCCGTTTGCTTAAAACGCATGCGATAAAGTTCTTGTCGTGGGTTGTAATAGGAATTTTTGCCCGATGATTCCTCATACCTTACCCCATCATTTAGTTTTAAAACCAGGTATTTATTATTATCGGTTTTATACATTTTACCGTTTTTTGCCATAATGATTTTGGCTATGCTGTTAGCACCGGTATGATCATAGATCATTATTCCCTCCAACGTTATGCCGTCATCATCTTTCCTATCTACTCTTATGGAATAGCCGGGAATACTGTTGTTAAAAACGCCTTCTTTTATTAGGAAAGACAATTTTTTATTACGCACATCCCATAATAAGGAGCCAAATTTAAGGTTGGCCTTCGGTAACATGTAATCAGAGAATAAAAAAGAACAACAAGAGAGCAATAAAATCACAATAAAAAGTGGTCGCATTGCCTTTTGCAAGGATACTCCGGCAGATTTAATGGCTACGAGTTCATAATTTTCACCTAAGGTTCCAAAGGTCATAATGGAGGACAGGAGGATGGACAACGGGAGTGCCATAGAGACATTTGCCGCAGAAGCATAAACCATTAACTCCAGAATAACATACCATTCAAATCCCTTTCCTATTAAATCATCAACATATTTAAAAAGGAAAAACATGAGCAAAATAAACATCACAATAAAAAATGTGGCGATAAATGGCTTAATGAATGCTTTGACTAAAAGTAAGTGTATCTTTTTCAATATACAAAGATAGTCAATGACAAGGAATATTTATGCGCCAATTACACCTAACAGATAGGTGATCTGATTGTCCCATATAGAGGTGCGTTCAGCAAGTGTTTCATCCGTAGCAAAATCAGTGATATTTAATGCCACATCATTGGTGAGCTCATCTTGCACAATTTCCATTTCAAAATAGCAATGAGGTTCATCATCAAGCCACTTAAACTTGACCATCTTATTTTCTTTGAAGCTCAATAATTTCGCCTTTTGTACTTCATCATCCCAGGTAAACGTAAATACCTGATCGCGAAAAATCACATCATCAGCAAACCACTGTGACAAGCCGTTAGGTTCACTAATGAAGCTAAACAATATACGTGGAGATGATTTTAATTCGTATTCTAACGTAAACTTTTTCTTTTCTGCCATCTGTAAATCCTTATATTTTGAATTTATTTGATAATTTTTATCATTTGTTCCTAAAGAAAGGTAAATTTTTCTATATTTGCAACTCTTTAAAAAAGAAGATTACGGCGGGGTAGCTCAGATGGTTAGAGCGCAGGATTCATAACCCTGAGGTCGGCAGTTCGATTCTGCTCCCCGCTACTAAAAAAAGCTCACTGAAAAGTGGGCTTTTTTGCGTTTAAAGTGAATTTGAGATGTTTTTTGAAGTCTCTTAAGAGATACTGATTTTGATCAAGACTATCTAACACATGGTAAAAACACCCTAAACTGAAGCTATTTAATATCGCGGTTTAGGTTAATCAACCTACCAAAAAATAGCTATGTTAAGTTAGGCACTTCCACCTTTAAAGGCTTCCATCGGCAAAATTCTATAATTTAGACAAGAAAAACAAAGCTTATTTTATGTGCGCACGATACACCCTTACCGCTGAAGAAAAAGAACTGTTACATGAAAGCAACTATAAACTTTTCGGAGAATACAATCCCGACAGCAACGTGGCGATAACAGATTTTGGTTTTGTAGTAACATCCGACCAACCGACTCTCGTTCAAAAAATGCATTTTGGAATTGTGCCTCATGATGCTAAAACAAAGACGATTGGATTTGATACCTGGAATATCCGAAGTGAGGAGGTAGTAGCTAAGAAAACTTTTGAGCCCCTAATGAGACACAGAAAAACATGTTTGGTAATTATGGACGGCTTTTATGAATGGCAGGAGGAAGCTGATGGCGACAAACAGCCCTGGAAATTTATCGTACCTGGCCGCAAAACGTTTTGTTGTGCAGGATTATGGAGCCGCTGGGTTGACCCATTAACTGGCGAGATTTACGATAGTTTTGGTATC
This sequence comes from Pedobacter sp. CG_S7, assembly GCF_040544395.1. NCBI lineage: Bacteria > Pseudomonadati > Bacteroidota > Sphingobacteriia > Sphingobacteriales > Sphingobacteriaceae > Pedobacter > Pedobacter sp. CG_S7. The sequence continues at coordinate 42,647 of NZ_JBEONS010000024.1, forward strand.
ATGACTTGTAAAGCAAACCACACTGTGGGAGAAATTCACAAAAAGAAACGAATGCCAGTTATCCTGCATAAATCTGACGAAAATACCTGGCTAAGTAAAAAATTATCCATTGATGAACTGCTGTCTCTCTGCGCTCCGTTTCCGGACAACAAAATGCAACGTTACATAGTCAGTAAGAAAATGAACAAGGTTTCAACAAAGAAAGCACCAAATAAAGGGCTTGGACTCTCCTTACCGCTAAATAATGATAAACAGCGGAAACAACCGGATTTGTTTAGCTAGATACATGGCAGCTGATTAATTCTAATCTATAGTATTGGCTCAATAATATTTTATATTAATTAGAACAATCCAGCCTTCATTAGTTTTAATGTACGCTTCACGAAAGCCAGCGCAAATTCTTTTTTTTGAAGTGTTGTAAACAAAAGCAATTCTTCAGCGAAAGACGTATCATTATCCAGAAATTTTAATATTTGAGCGGCATTATTTTTTTTAAACATGGTAGAGAAAATCTCTTCTCCAGAAATTCGCCCACTATTTAAAAGGTATAATAGAATGCCATCATAAAGATTAAACCTTCGCGAATAAGTAGCCGAAATATATGGATCTCCATACTTTTGCAATCGCTCAACAATAGCAGCGGTGTGTTTCTGTATAAATCGAAATGTATAACCTGTAGAACCCTTTGTAAAACCACCGGCTGTACCCAAATAAATAATGCGACCGTCTTTTCCCTGAATGGGATGATCTGACATAGGAATGACTCCATTTTCCTGTTCAACTACCTTGTAATTTTCATAAATCAATTGCTCACTAATGTATTGATTAAGAGCAGCAGTATAAGTTTCTGGTGCCAGCAATTGCTCAGAAAAAACCGTATATTCTATAAGAGCTCGATTTGCAGCCAAGGGCAGAACATAAATAAATGAAGTGCCATGCTGCTGAGACGTATTAAAATCCATTATTTTCGCTGATTCAGGATCAAATATGGGGCTTTCAGTTTCTATTACCCATCCTTGGAAATGTTGCAGCAGATATTGGTAACTTTCGGGTCTTTTCTCTTGAGGCTTTGGAATACTAGAGAACACATAATCGGCAGTATAGAGAATTCCATCTATCACTAAACCAGCCTGTTCTTCGTCATTAAATAACCTTTCAACATCACCCACCAAAATAGTAATATGACTGCTATTTGCTAACTGTTCAGAAGCATATTTATAAAAGTCTGCTCCACGAATCATTTTATAGCTGTATGGATGGATGTTTAATTGCAGATCCGTGTAAGTACTTGAAAAGGAGAGATGATTCCATTTTCGGTGCACAACAGGTTCAAAAATATCGGGATGCTCTTCCCAGAAACACCAAGTCCTGTCATTATTTTTTTTAACCTCTTTATCTACCACCAATACTCTTTTATTAGAGGCTTTAAGGTATGGCAAAAGGCGCACTGCCAAGCTTAAGCCCGAGCACCCCCCACCTGCAATAATATAGTCAAAGTTTTTCATGTAGATAATTGATCAACGGGTAACCCTATTTTAAATTGTAAGTCACCACAAAATAGCAAGACAATGTTAACAGTTTGCTAAACTATAAAAGAAATATTTGCAAACCGATTTATTTAAGATTTAAATCAAAGAATACATCTAATCGGTTTATTTCAGAATGATAGTAAATAGGATTTATCTTAAACAAGGCTATAATTCTTTTAAGTCACGGCTTTAATGATTTGATTTTAGAAAAACAACTTTGGAAACAAACCTTTCGTTAGATACCTTTGTCTCGTGAAAAAGCCATATAAAAAGAAAGAAGGAATCTGGATTCTCTTTAAAAAAATAACTTACTAACCCAGTTTTCATGAACAATTCCAACGACAATACCTTACATCAAGACAAAGTCTTTGCGGGAGTAAATTACACAGAAAAAACATTAATGAATCGCGAATTTGTAAAATGTGAATTTATTAACTGTGACTTCTCCAATAGCGATTTAAGCGACAATGATTTTGTTGATTGTCATTTTAAACAATGCAATTTCTCACTCACATTGCTCAGGGGTACAGGCATGAAGGATGTGACTTTTACTGGTTGCAAAATTCTAGGTATTGATTTTTCTAAATGTAACAAATTTATGTTTTCATTTGTTTTTGAAAGCAGCTACTTGGACTATTCTACCTTCTTTGGCACTAAGCTCAGGAAAACTAAATTTTTAAATTGCACATTGAAAGAAACTGATTTTGAAGGCGCAGATTTAACGGCTAGTGTATTCGACAACTGCGACCTTACAGGAACCAGCTTTATTAGGTCTATATTGGAAAAAACAGATTTCCGCACCTCCAGAAACTTTAACATAGACCCTTCAGAAAACAACATAAAACGCGCAAAGTTTTCAACTCTCAACCTGGCTGGATTGCTTCATAAATACAACCTTGATATTGATTATGAAAACTAAAGGGCATATCCACTTTTTCTTGAAATAAGAGTAAAAAATAGAAAAACTAAGAGAACTGCAATCGATTTGTACTATATCAATTGAAATATTAAAACTTTCAATTATAGCGTTTATTTTTTTATCCGTATCATATAAATCACCATAAATTAATCACACAAGAATAGAACGTTAGAAGCTTACTGTCATCGGAAATCAGCCCAACTTGAGGAGGATAAATTTATAATTAAAATTAAACTGTTTTTCTGTAAATAACCTGATCATCTTTTTTCTGATTATCGCCACAGCCCCTATTAAACAAATATTATCCGCAATCGGTTGCACTTAACCTAAATTTGTCTATTTTTGTTATTCTAAACATAAGTAAAATGTTAAATTAGCTATCAGGAGTCAATACAACAGCAATAAATGTGATTTTGATCCATGCGATCAAAAATATAATTTTCATGTTCAATTACCAATAAGCAGCTGCTTTTTTCCCTGAATATTAATTGAGGAAAACCTGAGAAAAGACTATTACGATCGAACCTTATTTAAATAATATGGCATAGATGAAATAAAAGCAGATAACCCGTTAAATAAAGAATTATTTTAAAATCAACTACTAAAAAATAACCAAACAAAAGATGAAAAGAAACTTAATGATTCCGCTAATCGTTATTGCAATTTTAGCATGGACACCAGCTTTTATATTTGGACAAACAAAGCAAAAAAAGGCAACCACTATTGTAAAAAAAGCAGTTCCGAAAACCGTAGTCACTGCTGCACAAATTGAAGAAGGAAAGGGACTTCTCGCTAAATCAGATTGTATGGCCTGTCATAAAACGGATGTCAAACTTATAGGCCCGGCCTATAGCGATGTTGCTAAAAAGTATCCTTCCAATGAAGCTAATTATAATTTGCTGGCCTCTAAAATAATTAAAGGTGGTAGTGGTGTATGGGGACAAATACCTATGTCGCCCCACGCTGCTATCAATATAGCCGATGCAAAAAAAATAGTTAAATATATTCTATCGTTGAATTAAGAATACCTACATAAATGAAAATATTCAGCTTAAAAATATTGGCTATATTGGGATTATCTATGCTCATCTATACCTGCAAAGTTTCTCAAAACACTATAAATTGAGATGCTGCGGGTAAAATAGTAGTAAATACAGCGCCTTCTATCGCATATCTTTCTCCACAGGAGAGTATGAAATCCATTCACCTGCAAAAGGGTTACAGGCTGGAATTGGTTGCCAGCGAACCCATGATCCACGAGCCTGTAGCTAAAGCATGGGATGGCAATGGCAGAATGTATGTAGCAGAAATGAACACCTACATGCAGGATGCAGAGGGTACGGGAGAAATGAATCCTGTTTGTACCATAAAAAGATTAGAAGATACCAACGCTGATGGCAAGATGGATAAGGCCATAGTATTCATCGACAGCCTCCTGTTACCCCGCATGATTCTGGCATTAAATGACCCACTGTTAGTTAATGAAACCAATTCTAACCATATTTATAGCTACCGGGATACGAATGGTGATGGTGTTGCTGATGAGAAAAAATTGCTTACGAAAAAGAAGAATTTATAGCATCTACAGATATGAATTTCAGACCAGTAAACACTGCAACTGGGCCTGATGGCTGTTTATACATCGTTGATATGTACCGTGGTATCATTCAGGAAGGTAACTGGACAAAGAAAGGCACTTACCTGCGCAATCAAATCGACCAAAAGAAATTTGATAAGAACATTGGTCGTGGAAGAATCTATAGAGTGGTGTACGAAGGTATAAAACCAGACAAAAAAGCACCTAAAATGCTGGACTTATCTACTGATAAATTAGTTCCTAATTTAACACATGCAAATGGCTGGTGGAGAGATAATGCTCAAAAATTGATTGTGATTCGCGGTGATAAATCAGTTGTTCCAGCTTTAAAAAGAATGCTACTTAATACCACAACTAATCAACTTGGCCGTATCCATGCTTTATGGACATTAAATGGATTGAAAGCATTGGACAATGAAACCTTAATTCAGGCAATGAAAGATATAGATCCGGAGCTGCGAAAAACAGCTTTATGGGCTAGTGATGAACGGGTAAGAAAAGGAGACAAGAAATTGTAGATTATTTGGATTCGTTTAAGAACGACCCAAGTGCCGACGTCCGTTTTCAATTGGCCTTAATATTACGCTTTAATAAATCAGAAAAAGCTCAGGCAATCATCAAAGAACTGTTAATCCGTAATCCTGGCAATCAGGTAATGGCAGCATCGCAGAAAAAATACCAAAACAGTCTTGATGCTAAGGAATTGTTAACAAGGAATGCGAATATATTTTATACGATCTTTATGGGTGGCTTTTATGATAACCTGATCGTTAAACATTTGCCTGGAGATGCGACTTTGGAAGGTTATCTAAAAGCACCTGAAAATTCTACCGCTGGGCAGGCACTTACAAATGCTAAAAACCTCCCTGGCCCGGAGGTATTACAAGCTACACTCATTATTCCAATAATTCTTATCCTAGCATTTAGCGGATTAGTAATTTATATGAGGTCACAAAAAACCAAACAAGTTATTAACCTAATCACAACATAAAATCAAGATAAAGCTAAAGACCATTTTATAAGTTGCTTTACCTGCTTATCATTTCATTAATTACCATCTTAAAAATAATACAAGAGGGTTGAATCTTAAACCCTCTTGTATTTTATTGAAATCACAAAAAAGCAAAACAACCATCAATTTTTATCATGTTTATTCCAGACAAGAGCATCAATATCATAACCCAAGTCTTTAGCTTGTTGCATATAAGCAGATTTGATGTTTTCAGGAATCGTTTTTGTCCGAGATAAAATCCACAAATAATCAAGATTGTTACCTACTACCAAAGCATATTGGTACTCACTATCTAAAGCAATGATATTGTATGCAGCATAGAAGGGACCAAAAAAAGACACTTTTAGTCTAGCCACAGTAGGGTCTTTTATAAACTTCGCCTTCCCAATACTTTGTTCCCATTCCATTTTTTTGTAATTATAACCACGGTTATCCACCTTGATTGAACCATTGTCATTTATGGAATAAGTAGCTGTAACATTATCCAGGTTCTTTTCATACTTAAAGTCAAGTCTGGCAATTTCATACCATTTTCCAAGATATTCATCCTTATTGAAAGGAGATATTGCAGTTGCACCTTTAGGTAGTGACAGTGTACTACAGGAAATTATTACTAATGAGGCAACACAACTGCCAATAGCTAGCATTACATTTAATTTTTTAGTTTTCATACTGGCTAAAGCATAATATGCAACTGAATGTTTTCAATTATACTATTGATTATGAAACTATTTTCACTTCTTTAATTTAAATTAACATTTTATAAAAAACCTGAGATACATTGATCAATAAAAAATAATAAAACAATTGTGATAGAATTTTGATTATATAACTACATAAAATAATTTAAACATGGAAAAACCAAATTCGCATCCTAAACCTTCAGAAGATATACAATTAAACATTGAAACTGTAACCCCTGATACTGAAAAAGAGGGTTTAGCTAATGACCAAAAGAACAAGAAAGAGGGAATAGATCCTGTTTCTACTCTTAAAGAAAAAGAGTCTATTGAAGTTCCACCATCTGATAAAAATATTGATAATGAGGATGATAAAGATGAACCCGATGCAGGATCAAAAATAGAAACAGTAAGTCCATAGAAAAGTTTTATGCTACATGAGGCTTATATTTCGTGGTATTGACTGTGGCTTTAAGCTCTTGTAATATGTTATACAAACCAAAATTTGTTCTATTTACATAAATAAAATGTTTCACGCCCCTGGCCTGTTTGAATTCTGGCATTTTAGCGATCTTCTCCCCATAGGCATAGAGCTGATTAAAAAACTCAGGCTGACTAAAATCAAATGAATTACTCGTGTATGGTTTGGCGAACAGCTCAATCATTTCCCGGTAAGCTTTATAATAAAATTCAACTTGTGCAGCAGTATCTTCGGCATGAATCATATCTAGCTGACGAAATGCTGCCAATGTTTCTTCTTTATCATTGATCACATTCGTAGAAATAAGAGAAAAGAATGGAATATAAAAATCATCTGGCAATTCCTTTATACAACCGAAATCAATTACACCCAGTTTTTCATCAGGCGTAATCATAAAATTTCCAGGATGCGGATCTGCATGCACTGCACGAAGTTCGTGCTGCTGAAAATTATAAAAATCCCACAATGCCTGGCCAATTTTATTTTTCAACTCCTGCGTGGGATTAGTTTTCAAAAATTCACGTAGGTGAAGCCCTTCAATCCAGTCCATGGTGATAGTTCTTTTACCAGAAAGTGCCGGATAATATTTTGGGAATACAATATTCGCAATGCTTTTACAAGCCTCAGTGATCTCTATAGACCGCTTTACTTCTAAAACATAATCTGTTTCCTCCAGCAGACGTTCTTCAACTTCTTTGATATAAATATTTAGTTCCTTCTCACTCATCCCTAATAATCGGAAAGCAAAAGGCTTTACCAATTTTAAGTCGGAAGATATGCTATCCCCTACCCCCGGGTATTGGATTTTTACAGCCAATTTTTTACCGTTTAGTTCTGCTTCATGTACCTGCCCTATAGAGGCCGCATTGGACGATGAAAGTTTAAATTTATCGTAAATCTGTTCAGGAGGTTTACCAAAATTCTTAGTGAAAGTTCTAACAATCAGTGGCCCAGACAATGGAGGAGCGTTATATTGAGATTGTGTAAACTTGTCAACATATGGTTTAGGCAAAATGTTCTTATCCATGCTCAACATTTGAGCAATTTTTAAAGCACTTCCTTTGAGCTCACTTAGCGATTTATAAATATCTGTTGCATTATTTTCATTCAGTTCATCTCTACCTAGACCAGGATTAAATAATTTTTTGGAGTAATGCTTTATGTAATTTCCACCAATTTGTATTCCAGTTTTTACGAATTTAGCAGATCTTTCTGTTTTAGTAACTGGAATTGAATCTTGTTCTCTCATTTTTTAAAATTTCATCCTTTCTTTAAAGTTTCCATTTCTGGATAAGAACTTTCCATATTCAAATAAATTATCAATCGGCGACCTTTGGAAAAGATCAAACGTAACATTTATTCCTTTCTCAATCGCTTCATCAGTTTTTTCAAAACCATCACTGTCATCATGTATCCAAAAATTTACGATGAAAGCAAATTGAACCCAAAGCGCATCTTTATATCTTTTAGCAAAAAACTTTCTCTCTGCAAGTTCACCACTTTCTAAGCCTTCGTTAATTATATTCTCAGCAAAATTCTCAAAAACAGTTTGGACGCCCGATAGAACTGGAGGAGTAGAAAAATTCTTATGCCCCTTCAGACTATAAATTACAAAACTTCTTTGCTTTTTCAATACTTCAACATAACTGTAAAAAAAAGCAAGAATCTTATCACGCGAAGAATATTGACTCCAAACTTCCTGTTCTTCTATTGCAGCTATAGTATCTACCGTTGATTCTAACCAGATTGCTTTTTCAATACTATCAAAAGAAGCGTAAAACTCATAGAATTCAGCTTCTGTGATCTTTATTTTTTTTGCAAAATTATATGCTGATTTTGGCTTTTCATCATGTGTTAATACATAATCCACATAGCCTTTCTTGATTTGTTCAGACGTTGCCATTTTCAATTTATTTAAGACGTAAAAGTACAAATGCAAAGTACTAAATATAGTAATTTGAGCGTAAAATATTGGAAAAGAAATAATTATAAAATTAGTTCATCAATTAACTCTAATTGAATAACTTCAAGGTAAACTTAAAAATTAAATCGATTGTTTCAATTTTACAGCTAATATTTCTCGGCCAATTTCAATGCATTAAAAAGGTTAACTATACCTGCACTACCACATAAATTAGAAAATGGAACTTTAATAGTACTCCCCATATCGTCCTTTAATTTAACTTTTTGAGATACTTTTACAGCAGATTTGATAATTATTTCTCTTAATTCTTCAGCTTTCAAATTTGGATAATAACTTAAGATTACGGCTGCCAAACCAGATACAACAGGTGCAGCCATACTTGTCCCATCCAATACTTCATAGTGTGAGTCTGGCACTGTAGAATTGATTTTCAATCCTGGCGCAAATACATCTACATTATATTTTCCATAGTTAGAGAAAGAGGTCTTTAAATTAGCGTCGTTACTATAAGAACTCGCACCTGTCTCTATCCAATTTCTTGCATGGGGAAGATTGAATTTAGCCGTATCTAATTCTATCTTCTTATTTGATCTCCTCGTTGCATTAACTTTATAATGTCTTTGTACTGCCGACTTAGGCTTTTCTTTTAATTCGTTAACTTTAAGAAGTAGCTTTTGTTTTTTCTGATAAGCTCTTGTCTCTGAGCCATCATAATATTTATTCGGATAATTATCTACACGATCAACATTCTGATTATCATTACCAGCCGCATGTACCAGTAATACATTCTTGGCCTCAGCATACTTAACAGCGGCATCAACAATTGGTTTATCCCATTTAAATTCTTTCCCAAAGCTCATATTGATAATTCTTGCCCCGTTATCAACGGCGTACCTAATGCCATTAGCCACATCCTTATCACGCTCATCACCATCTGGTACAACCCTTATTGCCATAATAGACACATTAGCAGCTATACCTATTATACCTAATGAATTATTTCTATTAGCAGCTATAATTCCAGAAACATGGGTTCCATGTTCCGCATTCGGTCCCTTAACATCATTATTACCATAAAAACGTTCTTTAGAATTATCATAATCATCACCAACCAATTCCTTTCTTTGATCATAAGCCGGATTGAGATTATACCTTAACATCACATCATACTGTTTATAAGCATCCTTAATTTCTTTATAAAACGCATTAAAACTGCCACTTTCCTTACTACCAGAACGGATAATTTTTTTAACACGTTCCTCCATTTCATTATCGGCCTTATAATTTTCAATATCAGAAAAAGACGGAATAACTTTTTTATTGACTAATGCAACAGAATCTAAAACCTTATTAATAGCATTCAAGACTCTAAAATTCTGATCAGCATCATCATATTTTTTTCCAAATTCAGTCGTCACTTTATTATAAAGGGCATACTGCTCTTCCCCTATACTATCCAATTTAGTAGATTTAATCGTGGATTTATATTTCGGGTTATACTTTCGGTAAATTCTAACCAGCTCAAGATTATCATAAGCCAGATTGCCCTTTTTAGAGCCTATAAAATTCCAGCCATGCACATCATCGATATATCCATTTTGATCATCATCAATATCATTACCTGGAATTTCTTTTTGATTTACCCAAATAAGACCCTTCAAATCTTCATGGGTAGTTTCAACTCCACCATCAATTACCGCTACAACTACTTTAGTTTTTGGGGTTCTATTTTTTAACAACTGTGTATAAGCTTTCTCCGTACTGATACCAAAGTAACCATCCTTAGCCAAATCCAGGTTATACCAATTTGGTGGTAGTATAACATCCTTCTTCTGAGCAAAGACAGAGAGATTAATAGAGATAAAAAATATTATAAATACAATTCTAAGGTTCATAAAGTAGTATTATTATAAGTAGCAGCTAATTACAATGATACGTTATTTATTATTTAGGGTTGATGCCATTTAGTTTTTTTAACATTTAGATTTCATGATCCGAAGCATGCGAAAAAAGTATGGGAATATAAAAATTACTACCCGGGGGCAACCCTAAAAAAATAAATGATTGGTAATAAGAATTGGATTTAAACAAGAAAAGCCTGCAGTTTAGACTACAGGCTTTCTTTAAGATTTGGCACCGACCTACTCTC
>NZ_JBEONS010000025.1:0-46612 GCF_040544395.1 Pedobacter sp. CG_S7
TACCATCGCGCTGCGTTTTTCTTCTAAATTATTCATGAAGGCAAAACTAGCCCTGAGAATTCAGCTAGTCAAGATGTACTTTGTAGGCTGGATACTATCAGGTATTTATTAAACAACAAGATTTCTATCAATCTGGCCAAAGTTATACTCTTACTTGGATACCGGACGATACTCAAATGGATGGTACATTACTGTACAATGGTAATAAGTACAGACAAGGTGAGCTTATCACGGTTGACTATGATTCTGTTAAAGATAAGAGTGTATTCAATGTTGTTTACGAACCTTTTTCAGGTCGCAGAGGTGATTTTGAATTAGACTTTACCATTACTGACCGTAAAGGAGTGTCGCACACTAAAAATAAAGCTTTAAAGATTTATTAATACCCCGGAATTGTATACACACAAATGAAGTTTATTTTGTCCTTGGCGCTGATCGGGCAACCGGCCAATGCCAGGGACTTTTCAAATTGTATACAATAACAAGCAGCTGCAGTTGCAGATCTTCCGGATTTTTTGGATTCCTGGACAAAATATGTATACAATATGAAAGCATTGATCAAATTTGCCGATGTAAGAAACATTGATGATCTATTAAAGAATGAAGTGAATTTGGCTCCTGAATTATCCGAAAGGATATTAACGATGGGACTAAAGGGTATGGATGAGTATTTTAATGTTCTTCTTACCAACCCAAAATTTAGCACGGTTCCTGCCGATTTTGAAACCTTAAAACATCTTGATAAAGGGGATACGATTACGTTTTCTAATTTTGCGGTTGATTGGTTAGATTCCAATAATGTACCACTGGCAAACTGGTTTCATGTTGAACCTGATTCGCTATCCTTTTATACATTGGATTTACAATGTGAAGTAATTGCAAAGGGTATTGTAGGAAATATTTTCGTGTTGAGCGTGATTGTGATGGATATCGGTTATGTAGCAACTGTTGGCTAAAAAATTCTGATTGGATATTCACTTAGATAGAAAACAGCTTATGGCTGTTTTTTTTATGCATACAATTTTTTACCAGGCCGAAGTGTGGCCGGAATAAAAAAGTTGGGTTTTGGTCGTCATTTTGAAACACCTCTAAATTACCGTTTAAAAAAGAGTTGTGTTTTAGTCGTCATTTTTACTTTTCAGCACTAATGTAGAGTTATGGAATGCTCCTTTCATGGCTTTAAAGAGGCACTTGAAGATAACAAAACACTTGATTAATGGTCTATTTAAGAATGTTGGGTTTTAGTCGTCATTTTTGATGCGAACTTTTGTATACATAGTGTTGACCAGGTGGCGAGCTGCTCGAGCTGGCCGGTGGCTGTACCGGTGTTAAAATGTATACGTTAATTCATACTTGCGAATAAAGTTGCAGATGCGCTTACATAAGCAAAAAAGGCAACAAAAGAAATTTTCCTGAATGTGGCCAGGGTTAAAAACTGCTTTTTGCTGTGTAGCACAATTAAAAAATTGCAGGGTATGGCGATTAAAAAAAGCGTCAATGCCAAAAAATAAAGTTGCGTGTACATAGTTCTTAAATTTAAATGAAATATATCGTTCATTATCTAACGATTAGCAACGAACATTAGTTTGTCATAACTCCATTATTCCCGAAGTGTGCATAGTTTCAAACCTTATTATTAATCTATGACATTCTTTTGCTTTACAGCATGAGAATTAGGCATTTTAAAGGGTTTAATTCACCTTAAAGGTGGTCAAGGTCATTCTTTATTGTACTGCTGCTTAGAAAGGAAATTCTGTAGATTTCCTTTCCCATAGTGTAATAAAGTTCATGATGATAACCATTGTATCTTTATTATCTGTTTTTATCACATTTAGATGCGTTTTAAGCTCTTAAATCTAGTTTGGTAACACATTATCCATAACATTTTTATAAACCCCTATAACTGCTCAAAACAGTTTTTAGTGCGCAATCTAATTTATATAAACCATGAGCCGTAGGCGAATACCATATTATAACTTCCCTGATTAGTTTTTTTTGCCCCTCTATTAATAGAACTAATTGGTTGTATTTATATGGGGATTTGAGATTAACGCAAACCAAATAAAAATAGCTCTATTGGATTGAAACGCAATTTACCGTTTCAATCCTCAGGGATTTGAGATTAACGCAACCCTTCTCAGGGATTTGAGATTAACGCACAGGGATTTGAGACCAATGAGCGGGGATTTGAGATTAACGCACAGGGATTTGGCATTAACGCTCAGGGATTTGAGATTAACGCTCAGGGATTTGAGATTAACGCCTCAGGGATTTGAGATTAACGCTATTCATTTTGAATGAAAGTATCTTTTCCTGCTCCTTCTAAAATAAACTTTAGACACTCGTTATCTGTAGGTAGTGGCTTATCTTTAAAGACCCCTTTATAAGCTGCTTTAATAATCCTAATTTTTTCGTTTGTATCAACTCCCTCATGTGTTAACCATTTTTGAAACCTTGTAGGTTCATCGTTTTTCCCATCTTTATTATAAGATTTTAAGTAAAATGATAAGCACTCTTTGTGTAGTATAAAAAGAAAAGTTACCTCGTTGCTATCATTTAATAGGGCAGTATCAAATTTTAGCTCTACCCAATAATCTTCCCGGTATTTAGCTTTTGAAAAATATCTGTACTCAAAATTCAGGTTAGTTTTACTTTTAAGCTTCTCTAAAAGCCGGGTAACAACCTTTTTTCTATCTGCTGGTCTTTGCTCCATGTTAATCAATGCAGCATCGCAGAGATCATCAACGGTAGTGATAAGCAAAGGATTGTCTTTATTTTTATACTGAGCGGATTGTTTTTTTGCAGACATATTTACATGCAGCGCCTGGGCATGAAGTGATTTATTATTCTTGGTGCCTAAATTGAAATAGTCCTCATAGTTTATACCCCAAAAGTTAGAGGCCAAAATGGAGGGTAGATTATTATTAATCCTGATCTCATAAGATTTAATCTCGTTGTTACCCCTGGCATAATTGAAAGATATGCTCTCGAGCAATTTAACGTCCTTGATTTGAAGTTTCTGAACCCCATCATTTACAGTATCATAAACCGGTGATGAATAATTCCAACTCCTTGTTTTCATCATCCAAAGGGTGTAATCTAAAACAGATACTAATTTTACCCCATTAATTTCAGGATAATTCTTTGTGCCCTTTGGCAGTTCAAATCGTTTGCTTAGGGTTGGTTTATCAGAATTAATTCCTTTGGCCAGATCATCTAAAGTAAAATTTAACATTCCGAAAATGTTAGACTTGTACCTGGTTCCGATAAAGATCATAATATCAAGAACCAACTTTGTTTGCTGCCCAAATTGAGCCTCGAGATTTCTCAATCCTGATGAGGTCATCATATTTTTGTCTAACCTAGTAAAAGGGTTATCTAAGAAATTAAACTTACTGTTATTTTTAATTACGGATACTTCTTCTGTATTTTTCATAGCAAATTATGAAGTAGAGTGTTAGAGGTGGTTTGATTTATAGGGTCGTTCAGTTGTATATTATTGTGCTTTTAAAAGGGAGTTGTCAATGAGTTGAACCATTTGGATGAGATCAACATTAAGAGCTTCACTTAATTTCTTGACTTCCCGTATTTTAAAATCTCCGGGATGATGGGATTTCACATTAGTAAAACGGGTAATGTTTAATCCTAAAATTTCAGCTACGGCCTTTTTCGTTAATAATTGATACAAAGATTCTACAGTTTTAATTTTTCCTTCCCTGATCATTAAACTTGCATATTCAATTCTGTCCTCAGTAGGTATCATATGATTTCTTTAGGTATAACCAAACATACTAAATAATATATTTAAATACATTATTTATTTTTAACATTTTATCCTGATTTAAGGTAAGAGTAAAAAAAAGCCATCCCAAGGGATGGCGATTAATTAACGTTCTGAGGGTAAACAGAGCGTATCGTTTTCAAAGAAGAAGGTAACGATGTCAGCATCAAAGTCTGAAAAGCTGATGGTTTTACTCATTAAGATGTTACCATTTCCATCATCACAAGTAATTTTAAATTTACTGTCAATTTCCCTTTCCAGTTTCCAAACCTGAAATTCTTCTTGTTCCTTGAACTTAGGGGTTATGAAAAATAAAATCTCATCAAGTAGCCAATATGCCCCAAAGGTTTCTGCAACGTGTTGCACACCGTCAGTATATACTAACCGGCTGGCGTGTCGGTAATAAGATTCAGTACCGTAAAAATGCCCTAATTCGTCATTAAGATTTCTTAAACTTTTTGACTGTTCCATAATGTTAATTTTAAAGGTTATAATTAATTAAATATGGATGCCTTACTGCCTTTAGAACTGAATAAGGGCAATGTGGAGATAATAAAATTTGTGGAGGGTTCCCGAGGAACGAAAGGGATACCCAAATTTTTTATACTACATTGTAGGGTAGGGTTTTTGAGATATGGCGTCCCATTTCAGGGCTAATAGGCTACCTTTGCTTGCCCTATTTGATTGTATTAAAGTAGGTCAAACCTTTTTAAACCCTCCTTATTTTGTGTATACAGTCTAAGGTGGCCAAGGGGTAACACCTGGCCGCTCCGGAAAGATGCCTGGTTGCTGTTTGTATACAAATTCACTTGAAAAAAATACTGCAGCTTGAATTTGCGCGCAGATCCTGCGCCTAATCTGTATACATAATCATTGCTGAGTTCAAACGGTAAGTAGAAAAATGGCCTTTAAAACAAGGCCATTTGTAAATCTTTGTATTTATATGTTGTTACTGCTGTAATGGTGGCAGCAATAATAGAGGGATTATAGTTTCCTCTGTCAGTATTACCAACTTTGACTTGCATAATCTCTTTAAGCTCATTTAAGGCGGTGTTAAGAGCCGTTTCACGGTTAGGATATGGTTTATCATAAACAGTTAGTGGGCTTGCACTACCGCAGGTTCCGAAACTGTAATCAAGGGTATAAATCCAAAGGTTGTTTTTGCCTCTTCCAAGTCGGATTTCGCTATTTGCTAAAACGATGTTTTCTCGATCTAAAAACTCAGCTCGGTTTATCCAACCGTTTTGATCAAAGGATATTTCTGTGAAACCAAAATTTAAACCTCTACGGTAAGCATAGATGTTATTAATGATGTGTCGTAAATCTTTACCAAAGCTTGCATACCATGCAAGGCGGTCAATATCCTTTTCCCGGACTGTTTCTAAAACTTCATCCAGTAGCTCTCTTTCAAACTTAACCAGGTTATATTTCTCAATATAATCTTTGATAGCTGTTTCGGTTAATTGATCTAATTTCATAGTTTCCATAACATTACATATTAGTTTTTTAATGCCAGGTCTTTAAGGTATCTGCTGATCTGTCAAGGGCGGCTCCTTAGCCGTTTATATACCCTTGACTGAGCTAAAGCAGGTGCCGTACCTTTGCATTATAAAAAACTATGGTGTTATGAGAAGTCGTATGTCAATAACCTTGACACGGGTCTATATTGGGCAGGGGTATGATTGGAGATTGCAGGTTCTTTTTCTGCGTTAGTGGTCTGAAAGGAAATTAAGAATTAATTTGTCCAAAGGACGGAAACGAAGTGTACCCTGAAAGGGCACGGCCAGCATGGCAACGTCCAAAAAATTTCAATGAATTTATAGATTCTCTATTTTGCAATTATTATTCATCGAGTAACTCTAGCCTATTATCTGCTAATTTTCTCCCTGTTAGCATTGCTAGTCGTTCTGCTTCAAATCTTATGTATTTATATAAAGTTCTTTTGCTTTTTACTTCCGTTGTTTTTAATAATTGCTCTACTGATAGTCCTTTTAATCGTAATTCGTAAGCCTGTTTTGCTACTTTTTGTGCGCTTTCTGATAATCCTTTTGGCTTTCCTCCAACTCGTCCCTGTGATCTTGCATATTCTAATCCTGCATTTGTTCGACCTCTCATTAATTCTCTTTCAAATTCTGATACTGCCCCAAATATGCTTGCAAGAAAACGTCCTTCTGCTGTTGAAAAATCTAAATTTAAACTTCCAACTTTTAATACAATTTCAAGCTTTGAAAACTCGTCCAGTAGAAATATTAAATCCTTTAAACTTCTTGCCAGACGATCTAATCTTTGTACTATAAGCACATCTTTTGGCCGTAAAACATCTATTAATTTATTTAATTCTGCTCTTTTTAAATCCTTTCCAGAAACCTTTTCAAAAAATACCTTTTCGCATCCTAATGCTGTTAAATCTGCTTTTTGACCTTCTAAATTTTGTTCCTCTGTTGAAACCCTTGCGTACCCAAAAATCATGACTATTTTATTTTAAATTCTTAATTTTTACTGTAAGCATTTCGCTTATTATGCCTGAAAGTCCACGGTGCAACTGCGTTAGGCTGTTGCCATAAGCCTACTTTCTTCTTTCTGGCAGATTGTTCTAATTTATTCCAATTGGGGTTTTTATCATATTGAAGATAATGCCACGCCAACCCATTTTTAAGCAAAAGTTCATTTAAGCTGATCTGATCAGCAAGCAATACAATTGCTATGGTTCTGCCGTATCTGTCGGTATCAGTAGGTTTTACAGTTATGGTTTTACCAAAAGTCTTTTTACTGGTAAAATCTTTTGCAACCTGCCCGAAATCTTGTTTCTTTTCAGGGCAATCAATCCCGTGTAAGCGTATTTTGTGTTGGCGGTTACCATTAACTAAAAGCGTAAAGGTATCACCGTCTGCAACGGCTACAACTCTGCCTGTAATGGTTGCGACTTGCGCCTGAGCATTCAGGCCAAAAAGCAAAAGGGCAATGATGATGTATCTTGTTTTCATAAATCTATTCTTGCACGGTATCAAATTTTGTAGTTTACTTTAACGGTAGTGTAAATATAGTAAACTAATTGCGCATGGTAAACAACAAAGTAAACTAAATAATGAACTGTTTATTGATGAATTGGTGATAACAACATCCTTTCTTCGGTGGTGCATCAAAACCATCGTTTTTATTCCTCTGATAAAAACATTGTTGCTCAAGCCTGTAACATAAAAAATGCCCTGATAAGGGCATTAATAGAAGTAGATGGGAATTAACAGGAATAGTCTTTCAGTACTTTATTGGTTAAATTATCAAGCAGGATACATTGATGGTTGTAAGCTTTGTCTTGGGCTTCTTTAAGATCATTGGTGAAGAGTAAATGTTCACAACCCATTTCATCGTAAACTCGGTACTGGAATGTTTCGGTAGCTTTTTCTTGATTTTCCATAATATTACATTTTGAATTTGCACCGTTAATAAAAGATTTCGCTTTGTCAAGGGCGGTTCTTACCGTTTATATACCCTTTACAAAGAGATAGAAATGTTTTATAGGTTCGCATAGTTCAAAGGGAATATGAAAATTGAGGGTTAAGGGTTTCCGGCCTGCCCCGTGTTTTCTTAACCTGGGTCTTTACTCGTGACTTCCCCGGCTTCTTTTCTAATAAAGTTTAAAAGCAAATCAAGCCGATCAGCTAATTTCCTATCACTTCCTTGTTTGTACTTTTCTAATTCCTTCATGGCAAATATAAGCCCCTGTGATAAATCTATAATGTCCTTTTCAGTAAGTTCCAATTTGATTTTTCTCATAATTCAAACATACTATTGCTAACTTCTAAAAATTTCCGGTTATCCGTAAACCGTTATTAAAAAGCAAGGTTTATACACTTTGGGAAAGAATAAGAATTATTCCTATCAACCTTTCGTTTCCGTTTTAGATGTGAATTTCGCAGGACTTTAGGTCAGCAGGTTTAATATAATCAACGATAAAATAGAAAAACTGGGATATTGAATAACTCGAAACATGAGATATTTCATTGATATAGTAAGTATGCATTATCCGGTAATATAAATCAGCATAATTTATTGGGAAAAGAAAGCTAATATTACCCATAACCTTTATATCCCTCGATTCGATAGAAGCCTTATTTCCCCTTTTTTGGTAAAACTTAATGAAGTCCTCCGTAGGTTCTTCAATACTCCCGTACTTCGCTTTAAAATCAGTTTCCAGGTTAGAAAGAACTAAGGCAAGGAAATGCCTGAAAGAAAACAGGGAAAGTTGCTTGGTATTTTTATAATAATCAAATGCTATGATCTTGAACTCATTAATGACTTCTTCGTCAGCTTTGATCAACAAGTTTTTGATTTTCTTTGCTGATGGATTGTCATTGTTTAAATTATCGCTCTTCATTGGTTGGTCGTTTTTCATAATTTCCGGTTATTCTTTTCATCAGGAAGTTTACTTTTTATGTCTTCTAAGATTTTGATTAACTCTTTATTCCTGTTCTGTTTTAGCTTATGCCTGATGTAATCAATGATCATATATAGAATGATCATGCCGGTGACGATTAAAACATATCTAATTATGGATGGCTCCCCATCCACATGGCCATAAATACTACACAGTAAAAATGCGCTGAGGACAAGTAAAATGTTAACCATTACTCTATACATGATTTCTATATTGGTTCATCGTCAGAAAAATACAAATGATTTTTATGTAAAAAGTTAAGCACCTCTAATTTGACAGCATAAGTAAGCTTACTGCGCAGGAAATTGGTTCGGCCTCTTTCCTGAATTTGCTCAATCGTCCAAATCTCTGCACCCTTTAATGAGTTCATTGCTCTGACTGTCAAGTCTGCATCTGCTATTTCCATGTGATTAATATTTTGGTGAGTTATAGATCAGCTTTCTATAATTGCCTTCTTCGCCTTCGGTTTCTTTAAAAACTGTAAAAGGTTTATATCCAATTTTCTTTTTTGGTGTACCCTTTTTCTTTTTCCTATGTACGGGCACCTGGGTTGATACGTTAACAGTTTCCGTTCTAACTTTTTTAAGTTGGGCATCAATGGGTGTTTGGATACTTAATGCACCTTTTTTACGCTTCCTTTTTCTCTTAGCTTTCGTTTGGTCGGTGGTAGTGGCAACAAGGGTTGCGCCTGTTTTTTCGTTTTCCATTTTCAAACATTTGAAATAATCATTTTTGTATACGTTGAAATGCTCATTTAAGCCACCGGCCACGTGATCAGGAAGCGATATCGGGTGAGCTGCGCTAACCTTTGTATACATTTTTAACTCTATTTTTCTCTGCAGCTGGATATGATCAGGTTCTCCAGGACAAAAAAGGTATACAAAAGAGGCGGTTAAGCCTCTTTCAATTTATGTCTTATTGTAGTGCGATATCCGCTGTGCCTGAAACGGTGCCACCGGAAGATTTAACTTCTTTAACCACTTTTCCGCTTTCTAAGATTTGGATGGTCATTTCTCCTGTGGAACTGTCGCTTGCACTTGCCGATGCTGTAATGGCTGCTGCCGTTTCAGGAAGAAAGGTATATTCCTGGCTTGTCCATGTTCCGGTAATATCGTCTTTAGATGAGGCTGCACCCTCGGGTGTTGTAAAAACGACCTGTCCGACAAACTTTGCAGGGAGAATTAATTTGTAGCTGATTTTATAAGAGCTTTTACCTTTCAAACCACCGTGATCAGGTTCGGCTTCATCACTTTTGCTGCAACTGGAAACTAAAATAATTGATGCTGTGAAGATTAAAATTAACGTGATGTACTTTTTCATAGGATTGATTTTAGATTGTTTTTAAGATATATATGTTTAGTTTTTAAAGACCTAAGCCCCTTTTTTTTGTCTGTTCTGGTTTTGGCGGTAGGTTATTTACTATTTCCGCTATTAGTGGTTTATGATGTTCAGGCATTGGGTTTCGAGTTTGTAAAACTGCCCCCTTTTGTATCATAATTAGCGGAGTTAGGCCATTTTGGTTTAGTGAGTTATCATATATTATTGTGCGGTCAAACTGACTGGCATACTTGATTAAGTTTTCTGTTCCTTTCTCAAAATTCAGCTTGATGCTGTAAGCATCGACTGAGTGGCCACCTAAATTTTTTCTTAGGTTAACCCTTTCAAATGATTCATCTGGTGAACGCAAGGCGATATGTATTAAATTAGTCTCGTACCCCTCTTTTTTAAAATCAATAATAATCTGCATCAAATCTTTATCCCGAAAATTGGTTTCAAACGCAAAATCCTTTTTTTCTGCAATGGCTTTTTCCGTTATCTTAATAAAGTGGTTGCTTACTGCATCCTCTAGTGCGTTGCTGCCTAGTCCTGGGTATTTCTTTTGATATTGGGCAGACACCTTATCACCATCAAAATGAACTGTGCCCGGTTTTACAAACATTTCGGCATAGGTACTTTTTCCTGCACCATTTGGACCCGCAATCATAAATACTTGTGGTAAGCGCATAATTAAAGTCCTCTTACCTTTTTAGCGCTTCCATCCAATAAACTAACCTTTACTAATTCTTTCTCGCCTCCCTTGTATTCTCTAATGATCATCCCCTCTTCGGTGCATACTTCATTTTTATATGAAATTGGCAAATCATTATCCCAAGCTATTTTTTTTGCCCTCTCGGTGATCGGTTTTGCTCTGGCCTCCATTTCTTCAAAACTCATTTCAAAAACAGATTTAAAAGTAAGACCGGCCATGAGCTGGTATAGTTCGCTGTTATGATCAACTGAGGGCGCAAGATTATTCCAATCCTCTAAGGCGATAAAAACGCCTGTTGGTTCCTTTTCTTTGCCTAATACTACTTTTAATGACATAGCTTATTAAATTTAGTTGTTAATTATTTTCACTTCCTAGGAGCGCCTTATATTCCTGGTATTCTTCGCCCATCAGGTTTTTAATATATTCTTCCATGCCAACATCGTTTTTTTCATTTACATAACGACTAAATGACAAGATACTTTTGCATTGCTCAAAACCTCTTTCAATCATATCTTTTTGAATGTTTGGAGGTAAACCCTCTAACCATTCTTTATAATCCTGTTCTACCGGGTTAAAGTTTTCCGCTTTTTGATGATACCGGTAAGAAGCATTACCGCAACAAAAAATAAGTTCATGGTAACGCCTTTGTTCTTTTGGGCAGTTGTCCAGGAACTCAGCTTGTGACTGGTTACATTTATCATCCGGGTGTTTTACTTTAATCATTTTACGGATTTATCTTACTTGATTCCAGGTTCAACCTCTCTTTAAAAAGGTCATATTTCATTTGTTGCTCTAACCAATACTCGGCAGGGAGATCAAAAGCATTTTCTAGCCTCAGGGCAATTACAGGGGAAATGTCTTTACGGCCTTTGACTATATCTGTGATCTGAGTAGGATACATTCCAATATCCATTGCCATTTTTGAACGTACTATTTTCCTATCAATTATCATCTGCTCTAATATCCTTCCGGGATGATCGGCCTGTACATTTTGAGTATTCATTTATTTAGAACTGGTTTCTTCGTTTATACTATTTTTCTTAACTCTTCCTGAGTAGGTAAGCATCCCATGAAAGGTACGGCTGAGGGTATGCACCGTAAAACCCAACGAAAAAGGGTAAGCCTCCATTATCTCTGCCGGTGTTAAACTGGTCTGCTCGGTGAAAGCCTTTGTTATGTTCCCCTCTACCTTTTGCATCCTTTTTCTAACCGGTTCCAATCTTAATTCATTTATCATGACTTATCTTTTTCATTAACATATAACCCTCGGGTAGCAATTCTAACGGCTGCAATGAACCCTATAAATATTGCGACTATTCCTAGGCCAATACCACTAAGCCAAATAATATTCCACTTTAAACCTCGCAAAGGAACATCATTTAAGAATGACAATATATAAAATGACAGAGCTGCTAAGACTACCATTACTAACCCTCTTATATAGGCGGTTTTTCTTTCCATTTCTAATTGGTTTATACTCAAATATACACAATTTCATTTAAACAAAATCATTTAAACGAAAATACTTAAAGAGGTCAATGT
Source organism: Pedobacter sp. CG_S7 (assembly GCF_040544395.1). Classification (NCBI taxonomy): domain Bacteria; kingdom Pseudomonadati; phylum Bacteroidota; class Sphingobacteriia; order Sphingobacteriales; family Sphingobacteriaceae; genus Pedobacter; species Pedobacter sp. CG_S7. Next base: position 11,788 of record NZ_JBEONS010000025.1, read on the forward strand.
TAATTTTTAAATGCTAAAATACTTAGCATTTCATACCTTTGACCTATGGATGGTCATATATTATTATTAGAGCAAAGTGCTGCACAATTTGTTGATGCTGAGATTACCGCAGTTCCGGCCATAAGTTGTGGGTTCCCATCACCGGCCACCGATGAAATTGAGGTTCGGTTATCTATTACAGATTTCTTCACCAGTAACCCTACCGCTACGTTTTTCGGAAAGGCTGTTGGTACTTCTTTGCAGGGCATAGATATTTTTGAGGGTGATATATTGGTTATTGATCGCTCTTTAAAACCTAGAGAAGATGATATTATAGTAATGACTTATGAGGGTGGTTTTACTGCCAAAAAGATTAATTACGTGGGCAATGATTTGTATTTAACATCTGAAAACACTCACTATCCCCCGGTGTTGGTGACTGACCCGGACAACCTGGTTGTTTGGGGCGTAGTGTTAAAGGTTATAAAGGAGGTTCGCTCTCGAGCGAAAAGTGGATTTGGACGTATTAAAAAAGCAATATGATAGTTCATGCGGATTGCGATTCTTTTTATGTTTCGGTGGAACGGGTATTTTTGCCCGGACTTATCGGTAAGCCGGTTGTTATTTTAAGCAATGGTGATCATACGGTGGTTGCCCTGAGCAAAGAGGCAAAATCCATTGGTATTAAAAGAGGTGACAATATAAGAATGGTCATGAAGCTGTACGGCCATTTAGGGGTTGTTTCCCTATCATCAAATTATACGCTTTATGGTGATATGAGCGCAAGGATTCAGGAACTTTTCGGCACCTATACCCCTGATATGGAGTTTTACTCCATAGATGAGGCTTTTGCAAATCTTTATAGTCATAAGTACATTGATGTACGGGAATATATGCTTGATGCAAAACAGAAAATTTTGCAGTATACCGGTATACCGGTAAGCTTTGGAGTTGCACTAACAAAGGCGCTGGCCAAAACCGCGACCAGGTATGCAAAGAAAGAAACTGATAACGGATATTATCAGATTAAGGATGATCAGGATAGAATACGGTTGTTAAAGTGGCTGCCCGTTGGTGACGTTTGGGGAATAGGCAGCAAATATGAACAGAAGCTTTTGGCTATGGGAATTAAAACCGCTTATGATTTTTCCCTTATGACTGGCGGTGAGGTTAACAAGCTTATGACTGTGGTAGGTTACCGGTTATGGTGTGAGCTGAATGGCAAGCAAAAAATTGAATTTGAGTATGAGGTTCCTGATAAAAAGGGAATTGGCAGTTCAAAGGGTTTTGGGGTTAAGGTTACTGAGCTTTGGCAATTACAAGAAGCTTTGGAAGTGTACCTGTCCAGGTGTTATGATAAATTACGTGTGCAAGGTCTGGCCTGTCAGCAAATTTATGTTTTCGTTCAAACTAACCCCTTTGCAGTTGATGAGCCACAATATTACCGTGGCTTGGAAACTGAATTGCCGGTGGCTACTTTTCACTTGCAAATTTTAAAACAGGAGGCAAACTTACTGCTGAAAAAAATCTTCAAAAAGGGTTACAATTACAAAAGGGTGGGCGTGTTTTTATCAAGGATTGTTCCTGTGGGGAACATTCAAACAGACCTTTTCAATAACCCTAATACAGAAGCAAACGCTGCCCTTACTGACGCTTTAAATAAAATGAATGACCGATATGGCCGTGATAAGGTAAGGTTTGCTTCAACGGGCTATAATCATGGTTGGAAAGCCAAATCAGATAAGCTAACTCAGCATTTCACCACCAATAAGAACGATATTATTAAGATTGGTTAACATATCCTTTGGCTTTAAGCCACGTTAACAACTCTATAAGAGATAATTCGTTTAACCGGTTATAAAGGGGTAAAGCATCTGATCTGTAATCCTGCATTGTGGGGGATAGATAAATGCCCTCGGCTGTTTCCTTAGGGATTAGGTCTTTGTCAATAAGCAATTGAATTAGGCCAATTACTACTTCATGGCGTAGGGAAGAGAATAATGGATGCTTTTCTATATTTGGTTGTCTATAATACCACATAATTTTGAGGGCGTTTGGAATAAAGAAACTAGTGTTCCTTATTTCCGTTCATACTTGTAAAACTGTTCTAAAAAAATATCCCTTATTAATTCCGGTGCCGGGATATCAGCAGATGGGCGTTGGTTGATTTTATACTGATGCCATTCATATTTAACTACTCTTATATCTGCATCCTTAATGCTGGCCGGTTTTGGGTACTGAAATTTGAATTTCTCTGCAAGGGCGGTCATTAATAAATGCTCATAGTGTTGGTAGTCGGGAAGCAGGTTTTTAATCGGCTTGGCTATATCATTTAACAAGTACTCCGAAGTATCATCCATTAACCCCTCTAATTTCAATTCTTCGGGTGATTCATAGCAAACGTGTAAGCTGTGTTCCCCTACCGAAATTTCACTTTTTGCCTGTCCTACAAATCTGGGCAATCTGCTCAGGGCTTCGGCAATATCTTCAATTATAAGATCATCAGGATTGATGTTATTTAGGTCAATCTGTTTTCCTGAATAAGTTTGAAATAACGATGGTACTTCAACGTCTTTAAATTTGTCCAGGTTTACAGGAAAGTTAAGTATGTTGGTCAGCATCATAGTTAAATAATAAAAGAGTTATCGTGTTCATCAAGTAATGCAATTTCCTCACGGCCTTTGGTCATATACCTGCGGATTGGAAAATTTAAAAGGTAACGGTTTTCTTGATCGGTGGTTATGCTGATCATATTTCTTACAAAAAGCTTTATATCCAGTTTAGAAAATTCGTAAACCTTTGTCTGCTTTTTGATCTCGTATAATAAAGCCTCATTGTTTTGGATTGCCTCTATTTCTTCTACGCTTAAAAAGATCGATTTTCCCTTGGGCTCCTGTTCCAAAATTTCATTTATTTGGGAATCAAGTATGGCAATAAACATTGCTTCATCATCAAAAGGTTCTCTAGTGATAAGGCCGGAAAATTCTTTTATGGTGTCAAAATCAAATATGCTTTTTTCTTCGTTCATGTTATTCTTGTTAGTACTGTATACAATTTTTGTCCTGGCGTTGATCATTTTGCAGATCTTCCGGAAAATTTATATGCTGTTCTGTATACAATGCTTTGTGCTGCTCACCTGATATCGCTTCCTGATCAGGAGGCCGGGCGGTTGCTCGAGCTTTTTAATGTATACAGAACAGGTTATTTTTTAACATTTTCAAAGACAAATTCTACTTTATTATCTGCCCAGGTTAAGGCTGCCTCAAAGGACTTACCGGCCTTTGATTTAAAGCCTTTGATGGTTCCGGTTTTTCCTTTTTCTATCAGGTTTTTTATTTGGGAATCGGATAATTTTTTCTCTGCGATGGTACGCCAAATAACAAATTTGCATCCTGCTTTATATTCGCTGCATCCGGCAGATTTTTCATTGAAACGGATTGCTCCTTTTTTGCAAAGGGGGCAGGTGATCTTTCCCTCCTGCTCTGCGATTTGAAGTACAGATGAAATGTTATTGCCTGTTTCCAATAGTTCGGCTGTTATACTTTTTGCAAACTCTCGTATTTCTGCCTTAAATTCTGAAACGCTGGCTCCGGTTCGGATTTGCTCTAACCTTTTTTCCCATAAGCCGGTAAGTTCTGCCTGTGCTATAGTTTTATCTTTTACAAGACTATAGACCGCCAAACCAGTTGATGAGGGAATAAGGTTTTTCTTCTCTCTAACGATATATTGTCTTTTAATCAGCGTTTCAATAATGTTTGCTCTTGTTGCCGGTGTTCCTAAACCAGTTTCTTTCATGGCCTGCCTCAGCTCTTCGTCCTCGATTTCCTTTCCTGCGGTTTCCATAGCTTTTAATAAGCTTGCTTCGTTATAAAAGGGCTTTGGTTTAGTCTGCTTTTCTAGTAAATTCTTTACTGTTACCGGCAACTGGTCACCTGCTACTACTTTGGGTAAAAGGGTGTTTTCTTCTTCTGCGCTTTCCTCTGTTTCATTAAAAACGGCTCTCCATCCTGCGGATTGAATTACTGTACCATTGGTAATAAACAAAGAACCGGATTCAATAGTGATCTTGGTAAGTTCCTTTAGACATTCGGGGCTGAATGCCTCTAACATTCGGCCTACTATCATATCATAGATGGCTTGCTGATCTGCTGGAAGATTGGCCGGTGTTTGCCCTGTTGGCAATAAGGCGTGGTGATCGGTAACCTTTGCTACATTTACGCTCCTTTTATTTAAAGGTTGGTTTAAAAGGTCTTTTGCATATTTTCCAAATATAGGGTTGGGTGTAATTTTTTGAATTAAATCCGGCACCTGAGCAAAAACATCATCACCAATGTACCGGCTACCGGTACGGGGGTAGGTTATTAATTTAGCCTCATACAAGCTCTGAGCGAGGTTTAAAGTTTGCTCGGCTGAAATCCTTTCTTTCTGTTCCCGTCCTGCTGTAAGCTGCTTAGATCATGTAATAAAGGGGGTTGCTCTTTTTTAGCCTTTACTTCAACATTTTCAATTGCTCCACCGTTGGTGTGGCCGGTGTTCACATCTTTAACAAGGTTAAAAATTTGCTCGGCCTGTTCTTTGGTATCAAAATTATCTACGGACAAGGCTTTGAAAGATTGCCCGTTTTTGTCCAGGGTAATTGACACCTGAAAATAAGTTTGCGGTTTAAAGTTTACATTCTCTTGGTGCCGTGAGCAGATCATGGCCAAAGTAGGCGTTTGCACTCTGCCCAAAGAAAGAACCGAACTGTTACCGGCTGCAATAGTTAATGCCTGGGTTGCGTTTAATCCTACTATCCAGTCAGATTCTGACCGGCATTGAGCGGAGAAAAAAAGCGTATCATAATCAGTTCCGGGTTTTAGATTCCTAAAACCCTCCTTGATGGCCTCATCAGTTTGTGAGGAAATCCAAAGGCGTTTAAATGGTTTGACGATTTTTAAATGGTAGTATATATACCTAAAGATCAATTCTCCCTCTCGCCCTGCATCGGTGGCCACTATAATTTCTGTAGCCTCTTGGAAAAGGGTTTTGATAATATTGAGCTGCTTTAATACTCCTGGGTCGTCTTTTAGTTTTCCTTTTTCCTTTACCTGTCTAACCGCCAATTTAAAGCGGTCAGGTAACATCGGTAAATTTTCTTTTTTCCATCCGGTGAAGCCGTAGGCTTCCGGGCTTGCAAGTTGGATAAGGTGACCAAACGCCCATGTAAAGGTATATCCTGAACCTTCATAATATCCATCTTTACGATTGGTGGCACCAAAAACCTTTGCAAGTTCTTTGGCCACACTTGGCTTTTCAGCAATTACAACTTTCATAGAGCGTATATTATTTGGTTAACTTTTTTACATCTAAATAATGAGGGATATTTTGATAACCGTCATAAGTAACTGACACGCTATCGCCTTTTTCTGCTTTCCCGAATAACCGTCGGTCGTTAATGGAATAGTTTTTTCCGTTACGGGTGCTTAATACCAGAATAAATTTTTCAGCACTTCCAAATTGTGATGGCCGGTAAAGCTTATCTACTACCTTGGCAATTTCTGTTTGCTTTGATATTGGCTTACCTTGGTAAGTATCTACCACATTTAAATATTGATGGTGAACCATTCCAATAAGGATTACTAATACTGCCACAGGCAGAAAAATCCTTAAAAACGTGAATGTGATTTGCTTATAATCATCGAAATTCATAATGATTTTTGTTTCTTGCCGGGCTTTTTCAGTATCCATATAAAAGCTATTTAAGTATGTTTTTCACGTTTTCTTCAAACTGCTCAACTGAACTTTTTATTTGCAGGTATTGCCAGAGTGTATCTTTTAAAAACTGTATTTCCTTATCCTTTTTTTCTAACTCGGCTTTATGAGTTAATGACTGCCCCCTGATCTCATTTTTCTTATCTCTAATAATCTGTTCATTATTTCGGTTCTCGTTATAAAGGGGCATATATTTAGTTACTGCCCGAACTACTGCCTTTGATGCTGCGCTATCTTGGAAATTGGTTTGTATCTCTAAAATGGCGGTGGCGGTATCTGTATCCAGTTCTCTTAAATTTATAGCCTTTGGCAAATCAGTCTTTGTCATAATCTTAATTTTTGGTTCGTAAATAATAGGCTTATCTTCTTCGGGTTACAAAGAGTAAAAGCAGAATTGCAGTCATACCTAAAAAGATATAAGAAACGATCTTTAAAACGAATGCACCCAATTTCAGTAATACGGCAAGGGTCTTGAAAAAAGCTTTCCACACAAACACCAGGGTATTAATGCTATATTTTTTAAGCAGAAATTTTTGCTTTGCATATTGGTCTACTAAGACACCATTTGAGTTGATTGCTAACATGGCTATAAGTTTAAATTGTTAATCGGTATCGTTTAAATACCTGTATAATGTTTGTCGGGAAATGCCCATCATTTCATAAATCTCTTTATTCTTCAATCCCTGATCTTTTAGTTCTTTTGCTTTCTTTCGTAGTTTTTCTACATCTTCATCAAGGGGTTTTGGCTTTTCAGAAAATTTGCGGTTGGTGATTGCTTTAATACTAGGTTTCATGATCTCAAGCAGATGATGAGCTTCTATATTCATCAGCTCTGCAAGCTGTAATAACTCTCCTACCCTGAAAAAATAGGGGTCTTTAAATTTGGTTTCGTACCATTTACTTGTACTGCCAAATAAAGCAACTGCTAATGCTGTTTTAGGTACATATTTAAAGAGTTCCTCAAAAGTGCTTATTTCGCCCTCCATTATAAGCTGCCCTGCTGTACGGATACGTTCATCTATTGACATAAAATTCAAAAATTGATTATCTGCCAAAATAAGATGTTTATATTCTAATACGTGTTCCATACTCTTTTTTTATTGAAATAGTGATAAGGTATATAGTGTTACAAGACAATTATCAAACTCCCAACTTAACCTCTAATAAGGATTCAAGCTTTTGAGTTATTTTATAACCTGTTTTCCATCCTTTTAAGCTGTGACCGATGTTTGCATTGTATCGATGTTTAAACCAATATTCGTTAGCACAATTATTTTCAATTCCACGAATTAAATACCAGGCGTAAACTCCGTCTTTAATCTGAATGCCTAAATCCAAACCATAATAGGTATCAAATGCAACCGGGGTGCTACCACACCAGATAATCTTTGTGCATTCACCAGTAAGTTCATAGTATATGCCTTTACTTTCCAGTACCTTGATAAGTTCTCCGATCTCAATGCTATGGTTCATCATAATTGCAAGTATTTGGTTTCTTTTATTAGTATAAAGATAAGGTATATAGTGTTACAGTCAAAGTTTTAATCTTTCTATTTCTCCACCATTTTTAATGAACAACCCCTTTCCCGCTGTGTAAGAATATTGTTTAATTTGCTGTATACAGATTGTATGGCCGGTGATGGCCTGGCCTGGTGAGCTGCACCGGTTAGACCGGTTGTTTTGTATACAAATGTGACTGCCTTTTTTTACTGCAGCTCGATTTTATCGAAGATCCTGGTTTAAATTTGTATACAGATTTGCTGCTGTAAGCTTATCAGTCAATTTAGGCGGTACGCCTTACCAAAGGTTATGTTACGTGCATCGCACGTTTTAGCAATTTGGAAGAACTGATAAGGAATCCGAATTGCTGTCAGCCGAATTTTACGCCTTGGGAAAAAATACCATAGTATTAAATTGAACCGTGAGGCACACGTTTTAGGTGGCCTCCGGATTTTTATTTTCGCTGCTCTCTACTCATGCTCATTAATTTGGAAAGAAATTTATTTTTCATAGCTGTATTTTTTAGGTTGATATTTTAAAAATTTGGGGGAGGTTTTAAACCTCCGCCCTTATTGGTTCCTTGCTTGGCTCTGCTTCTGTCGGCTCTTGTTGATCAGGGGTTAAGCCTATTATATAATTTGCTGCTTTTGATGCTTTGTTAGCTGCTGTAAAAATTAGGCTTTTATCATTTTTAAGGGCTTTTAACCATCCTTTTATATAAGCTGCTGAACCTTGAATGGTGTTATTAATTAAACCTGTGTGAGCGCATAAAAAAGCTGCTCCTAACTCGGCCATTAATTCTTCTTTTGAATATTCAGGACTTCCAAAAAAAGCAGGGCTTTCATTTTCTGCAAAACGGTTAAGGCGTGATTTATGGCCGGTGCTGTGTACAAATTCATGGAATACAGTACCATAATAGGCTGCTGAACTTTCAAAATCTGCTATTTGTGGCATTTGTACGGTGTCGGTAGATGGACGGTAAAAAGCCTCATTTCCTCCGATTTGTAATTTTGGGCGGTTGGGCATATCTTCAATAATTACCTGACAATTATCTAAGATTTGATTATCTGCTCTTTCGGGTGCTGTAAGTTCAATATTGATATTTTCAATTTGATCGATATTAAAAACAGTCCAAACAAAAGGAGTAAATTTTTTATAAAAGTTGTCGGTTTCTTCTCCGGTGGTGGTGTCTGTGGTGGTGCCTTTTACAATACGTTGGATTTTCCAAAAAACAACCTGATACCCTTTTTCACCTTTGCGCACGTTACCGCCTTTTTCAGATGCTTGTTTAAAAGTCATAAAATAAGGGGCAGAATAGTTTTTGCTGATTGTGATCAGGTTTAAATAAAAGGCATTAAAACCGTCATAATTACGCTGTGTAAAGGCATTTTGTGGCATTCCGTAAGAAGTCCAGGGTTTGTGCCATGCTACGGTTCCGCTCTCTAAAAGTGCTACTATTTCATTAGTTACTTTTTCTTGTAATTCGCTGAATTTGTCGTTTGCTTTCATAACCTTGTTTTTTTGTTTCCTTATTATTGTACTATAAAGATAAGAAATACAGTGTTACATTGCAAGTTTATAAGAGCCTAGTTTTCAACAACTTTCAGATTTCATATTCCTTCCCAAAGTGTAAAAAAAAGAGCTTAGAATGACCGGTAGGCCGTAAGAAGAGGGTGCTGTTTAGGGTTTAACCTGTGTAGGCTGTAAGATTAAGTCAATCAGGCGTTGACCTGAAATAATATGCAGGGATGAGTTTTTGAAGTTGGCAAACTGTACCCCTGAGGTCTTGCCGGTATGGACGAAAAAACCGCCCTGGGCATTAGATTTTTCTATAAGATTTTTAAAATCATTTAAGTGCTTTGCGCTTACTGTGTTGCTATATCTTTTCATTTGCAATAGGTATTGCTTACCGTCTAAATAGCAATGGCCATCACAGCCACCGTCACCTGAATAGGAATCACTTCTGTTGATGGTGTAGCCTTTTTGTTCCAGGGCGGTTAAAACGAGTTCTTCAAAAGCGTAGGCATTAATTTTCCTTAGGTAGGTAATGATCTGTTGGGAACTATATTCACCGGTGAATGATTGTAACTTATTATATGCCCTTTCTGCTGATCTTATTTTATACAGGTGATTACGCTGCTTACTGGTGGTATGGAATACCAACTTTAGGATTAGTCCGAAGATCAGAAAGCCGATTGCAATCAAAAAATTTATGTTCATGGCAGATAGTAGTTTAAATAAAAAAGAGGCGTTTGCCTCTTTAAATATTATCCTTGGTTAAAGTCTGAAACCTCGGGCAGCTCTTCTGTTTCCTGCTGATCAGGGGTTGCCCTGTGATGGATTTTTATTGTATCTACACGTAAGGTTATAGCAGCTTTAACATCGCTTTTTGAATCAATGTAACCTCTTGCCCCTAATTTACCTGACACCTCCACTATGGAGCCTTTGGTAAGCTTTTCAGCGATCTGAGCATTTCGCCAGTAAGCGCATTCAAAATAAGTTGCTTCCTGTTTTAATTCTTCTGAGCCTTTTGGCTTGTAATAATCATTTACTACGACTGTAAAGTTTACTACTGTTTTCTCACCCTCTAGGTGTGCGACCTCGGCATTAGCCGTTAGTCTGCCTACGATTGTTTGCATAAAAATGGTTGATTAAGAAATTGAAAATTTGTTGATTTTTGGTAGGTAAACCGGGAGGTTAAAAAAATAGGGCGATACACCTGGTGTACCGCCCCGCTATGTTCACCCCTGCTGTTCAAAGGCAAAGCCAAATTCACAACGAATAAACCAAACGAATAGTTTACCATATTGAAAATTAAAGCGTTAGTAGCATGGAGGGGAATTTTTGAAAAAAATTTGTCCCTTAGGACGGAAGCGAAGCGCACCCCGGAAAGCGAAGCGGTGGTACGACCCTTAGGGTAACGCCCAAAACTAAAAAAAACATTTCCCCTATTTGCCATTACAATCTTGCTCCTTTATTTTTTACCTCATTTTTCACATGCTGAGGCTGATTATTTTCTATCTTTTCCTGGGACTTATTTTTCATCAAATCTTCGTTCCAGTCATTGCCCTTACCTTTTTCAAGGCTTACAATTTTTTCTAGGCCGGTAACTTCTAAAAATGACTTATTAAAATCGCTAATCGCATAATATGATCTCGGGATCTCAACTTTAAAAACTCCTTTTTCAAAATTAAAGCGGTACATACTTTTCTCTAAAATCTCTTTGGCCTGCTGATCATTCGCCTGGTTACTCTCGAGCTTATTAAGTTCCACCTGCACAGGCTTATTATAATCCATCAACTTTGCCATTAATTTATTAGCGAAATCAGTCATTTTCTCATTATTCTCAGTCGCATAAGACAACTTCACAAAATCCTTATCTCTCACGGCCTTAACCATCGGCACCCTATACGCTGCCATATCTGCTATAAATTTAAGATCGTACATCGCACCATCTTTATCTTTATCATGGCCTAACAAAATCTTAGTTTCAGTATGAATCTTAGTTTCCTTTAAAACTTTATTAATGGTCTGTACCTGCTCGGTCGTCAACTGGCCACCTGAGGAAAAATAGATCACATTTTCAGGCTTTTTTAACTGGTAATGAGAAAGGGCATCAAGGGCACTTTCAACTAAAACCACATTGTCAATTTTATTTGGGGGATTTGTAAACCACACCCCAACGTTTTTATTAGAATTGACACCGTGGCCTTTAAAATCAAAATTTCTTTCCTCCAGGCCGACAATGTTACCGGTTAAGCTTTCCTGATAAGGAAAGCCGGTATTAATAAAACTCGAATGGCCTTTAAATTCTCCATCACGGATGATGGGGTTTTGAATGTTATAAATTTTATCCTTAAATATTTCTGCTTTAAGGGTATCCTGATCAATTCCTCTATGGTTTAACCAGGCAGTATCGGTCAATTTATGTAAGCGGAAAAGCTCTTTATTAAATACGCCCTCGTCACTTGTTCCGGTTTTGAGAATATTACCGTCGGTGGATACCTTACGGTATTCATTACGGGTTTGTTCGGGAATATTCAGGTAATTGTAAAGCACAGCGTTGATGGCACCTAGTTCATTAGAATACTGATTTCTAACGCTTTTAAAGTCTGTATCAATCCGATTTTTAACAAAGGCAACTATGTCGCCCTCATCAGAGCTGATATCTACATTTTGGAATCGCATTCGCTGGTTGTCCTGGGGATGCTTGATATAAATCCTGTCACCGGCTTGATTTTCTAAGCAGGGAAAATTACCGCTTCGTTTAGATTTTGCCCATGCGGTTGTCATAGAGTAACCTATACTTTGGGCTAATTCAATGATTGAGATTTCTTCCCGGAAGTCGGAAAACTTCTTTGAGTTGGGGAACTTCTCTTGATCTGATCTATTATCTGGCATGGCGGTAATGTTAAAAAAAAACGGGTTATTAAATACTTACTTTTTTAGAGGTAGCTTCTTTTTTAATTCTTGGCTCTTGTTTGGCTTCCTCTTGTTTTGCTGCTTCCTGGGTATTGGCTTTCTCTACGGGTTGGGCAATTGATTTGGCATTAAGCACGATAATTTTCTTTTCTTCAGTTGGGTTCAGCATCAGGTATATTTCATCTTTTCCTTTGCCAATGGTTCCGATGTTAATCGGCTTTCCTGTACCTAACTCTTTACGCTGCTCAGGTGTCAAGGTAACCTCCTGTTTGTTGATCATCAATTTTTCAGGGATATTTACGCTTTTCTCCATGAATTTACCATTAAGGAACTTTACAGCATCCGGGGTAATTTCGATAAAGGTTTTGCCTAATTCCAAAGAGTGGCCTTTAACATCTTTGATTTGCAGTTTTGGCATTTCAGGATTATTTTTTAAATAATCTGCGGTTTTATCTGCAACCTGTAATTTTAGATAAGTGGCATTGACCAGTCTAACTTCAATGTTTTTCTTTTCAGGGTCGTAGCCCTCAATGGTTGCTCCGGTCAGTGCATTTTTTACGGCAGCAGACAAAGGATAGTTAAACTTTTTTTCGGTTACTTCTTGCGGTTTTACTTTTGGGGTTTCCATAGCTTACAATTTAGATTTGTTAAAGACCTAGTTTATTACCTTTTGGAGTTTGCTTTACTCTTGCGCCCTCGTTATTTTTTAGCACTTGTTCCTTGTCCTGGTTGTGTGCAATGGTTTGCGTCATTGATGGGGCAACCTCTTTCATTACATCTAATTTTCCTGAGGCAGCATTAACAATAAGGTGTCCGGTGTATGGCTGGCCTTTATTGTCTTGTAAGTTTGCAATCATTGCAGGTTTTCCCTCAGAAAGTATTTTTTGCTGATCTTTTGTTAGCAGGATTTCTGCTCCGTTGGCAAGTTTGATTTTAGAAGGGATTTTAATACTATCGGCCTCGCGGTGGCTCAACTGGTTAAGCTCCTTGTCAATCGATACAAAATGAGGTTTACCGTTTATGTCAACCAACTTGCCTAAATGGTTTTTGGTGATCAGGTTGGTTTTGTCCGCTACTGATAGTTGTTGACCTTGGTACAGATCGGGTATGTTTAGCTTTGATTCTTTGAAAAGCATGTGGTTGCTCGGTCCATTTGGACCATCTTTCAATTGAAGAGCAAAAGGGGTATTTTCTAAAAAATATTTATGTCCTGCTTTCAGCGATGCTGGGTCGATTAAATTTGTACGCTCTCCGTTGAGGTATTTTGTTAATTGACCTGTGATTTCCAGGCGTTCTTTAGTGACACCTATTTTTTCGAGCTGTTGCCAGTTCACGTCACTTTCTTTAAATTTTGTTTTCAATTGGTTTTCCATTTTAATATCCTCCTTATTTGATGCCTGGGCACCAACTTTATTTTCTTGATTGGTTTCCTGTGTGTTAAACATTCCTTTTGCCTTATCCAGCGATGCTTCGTAGCCATCTTTTGAGGTGACCATAATTAGGTCAACTTTCCCTCTTACCAGTTCGCTCAATTTATTGCCACTTGTATTTATCATATAGTCTGTGGCCTGTTTTGCGTTGGAGAAGTTTTCCATAAACGCCTCTAAAACGTCTTTATTAGTGAAGATGTTGGGAATGGCTCCCATTAAACTTACCTCTTGCTTGGTATCCTTTAAAGTCATTTTATTGCTGTCCTGTTCTTGGCTTACAACTTTAATATTGCCACTTTCATCTTTAGCAAATAGATAAGATGGGTCTAGTGTGAGTTTGGATAAATCGTTAGGGTCAATACTTGTTACGCCCTCAATTTCAGGTTTGCTTGTCATAATTTGTTCTATTGGATTAACAGTTTCATAAAAGGGATATTCATTATCGATATTTTCGCCAGTTGATGTTTTCAGGTTTTCCAACATTTGTTGACGTTCTATATATTCATCCTCGATGGCTCTTGTTAGTTCTTCATTAGATAAAAAACCGTCATTGGCCACGTAGCTATCCAGTTCATCACCTTGTGTGGGTAACACCGGCTCCCAAGCTTCGCCTTTTGATTTTTCAAAGCTTTGTTCTTCCTCAGATAATCCGGAAAAGGTCTGATCACCGTTTTGAGGTCTTGAATTTACGGCCTTGTCTAGGCGGTTTTTTTCAGTTTCTTGAATTTCCTTTTGTGTTGCCATAAATAGATTATTATTTATATTAGTTGGAAGTTAAGGACATTTGATTAAAGAAGCCAATATTTAAGCGGTTTATTTTAAAATTTTCGTAAATTCAACTTATTAAAACAGTTATTTAAAATGAAGCTACTAATTACATTAATAATTCTGATTGCTTTCAGCAGTTTTAGCTATGGGCAGGAAAAGGTAAAGATGAATATCGACCGTGCCGAAGTAGAAATGCAGTACATCAGGACTGCAAAGAATTATGATCAGTTACAAAGGTTGCTGAGTATCATGCCTTCTAATTCTCCGCATTGGAATTACATTCCTTCTATTTTCCCAATCAAGACTACAAGCGCACTGATCAGAAGAGGCTTTGGTTATTTGTACCATCCAATTGATCATGTTAAAAAATTCCATTATGCGATTGATATTCCCTGCGCCCTGGCTGAAAATGTTTATTCGACTGCCTCGGGCATAGTGAGTGTGGGTTTTGATCGTAATGGCTATGGCCATTATATTACCATTGATCATGCGAATGGATTTGAAACCCTTTACGGTCATTTATCGGCCATCGTTGTAAAGAAAGGTCAGTATGTTAAAAAAGGGCAAATCATTGGTTTGGCAGGAGCTACCGGAAAGGCTACCGGTGTTCATGTTCATTATGCGGTTCGTAAAGATAAAATAGCCATAAACCCCTACCCCTTTTGCTACGTCAGCAGCAAACAATACCTAAAGGAAAGGAAGATCGAATTAATGCAGAAAACATTAGTCGCAAAAAAAACCGACCCGGTAATTAAACCAGGTCAGTTGATTGATACCCTTGTTAAGAAAAAAAGAGATTCTGTTTCCCGTAATGGGTTTTTAGAACAATCTTTTTTTTAAGTTTCCTTATTATTATTTTTATTCAGGTCTATGCTTTCAACCGTTGTAACGGTTTGGATTGAAGCAATGTGTTTCTGAAAATCTAATATGTTTTTGTCTAGGACAAGTTCAATGTGATCTTTTGCCCTTAATAGGTTTCTAATCCCGTTTTCATATTTATCAATTACTGACTGTGCAAATAAAGTGTCATTAGCATTCAGGTTAAAATTTAACATCTGAGTTTCATCAGCATTCTCATTAAAAAGGAAATTTAAGTTCACACCATTTTCATGGTAGAACCTTAATAATTTCAAAATTTTGATTACAGAACCTTTGCCAGCTTCCAATTGAAACATGGTGTTTTGTGGATATTTATCGAATATTTTACTTCCTAGCTTTTGTTGCGATTCGTTACCAAAAAAATTCTTGCGCACTTTTCTTAATTGTGACCCAAAAATATATTGCAGCTCCCCATCCTTTTCTGTACTAATTTCCTCAGGCTGCTTTGTTTCATCGCTAATATTTGTTTCCAAATCTTCGTTCGATTCCTCGGCCGATTTTGGTTTTTTTGTCTTAGCCATATTCCAAAATTAACATTTTTATAACAGTTATGGTAATCTAAGCTTCTTTGATCAAAAGATGAGCAAACTCGGGGTTCGTGTTAATTATATCTAATCTTTCAATAACGATATTTTGAATATCTTTCTTAATTGATAAATAGATAGCTTGTACCTGTTCGGGCGTTATGGTTGAAATCTGCGGTATATCTACAAATTTGCTGTCTTGTTCCTTGATTCCGTCATGATCATTGATGATGGCAGAGTGAAAAGTCTTTAGCTTTATTTTCTCTTCGGGGTTGTCGGCAACGGTTCCCACAAACTCTCCTGAACTAAGGTTAGCGATGGTTGATGCCGGAATTGCGTAGTCTAATTGTGTAGAAGTGGATACTGATGTGTCATTACTATTCACACTTATTGATTTTCTATGTTGTAATATTTTGCCGAAACGTTCTGAAAGGTTTTTTGCTGTTTCACCGGTGGCCTGCCCTGCTATGACGTTTCCGACAATTGACATAATTACATCGGCCTGATCACGGCCATAATCTTTCTTAAGCTGGCTATTATCCTGAACTGCTAAAGTGGTGGAAACCTTGTTACTTCTGGCCGTTGCTATCAACCTGTCAATACCATTAAAAAATATTGTTGGAAATTCATCAAACAGCAAACTGCTTTTAAGTTTGTTTTTTTGGTTGACAATCTTAATTAACCTGGATACATAAAGGCTTAATACCGCACCGTAAACCTGAGTTTTTTGGGGGTTGTTTCCCATGCACACAATCTTTGGTTCTTTCGGGTCATTGATGTCTAATGTGAAATCATTCCCTGATAAAACATAATATAATTGAGGTGAGGATAACCTGGCTAAACCAATTTTTGCACTTGCGATCTGTCCCTCGAGCTGTTCTGCTGCTCCGTTTAAATAAGCCGATAAGAAAGGATTAATATATACTTCAATTTCAGGTTCTGTTCCCAGGATTGGAAACAACTTTTTGTATTCCACTTGCATCAGCTCAATAACGTGTGGAAGGGTACAATATACACCTCCCTTGTATCTTCTAAGGAACCAAATTATGGCCGTTACAAAGTTGATCGGAGATTCTACAAAGAAGTCCCCTTGCTTCTTAATCCATTCCCTGTTTAATCCTAGCATAATGGTTTGTGCTGATTCCGAAGCATCGGTAATATCAGTCATACTTTCAGGATTCAAAGGGTTGCACCGGTGCGTCCGGGTTAGATCATCGAAATTGATAATGTAGAATTTAGGTTTAACCGGATAAGCTCCGATATTTGCATTTAAAAAATTGTAGGCTAAACGGGAAAGATCATCAAACTTAAAATCATATATGAACATGGAAAAACCTTTTTTCATGTGCTGTTCAATAATATGCCTGATGGCAAAATAGGATTTACCGGCACCAGGACTACCGATTACTAAAATACCACGAAACGGGTTTATAATATTTATCCATGCGCTGCGCATTTTACCTTTAAGATTGTAACGGGTTGGCAGATTTACAGAAAATTCATTTTCAAGCAGTCTTTCTTCCTGGGGAAAAGTTTCATTGTCTGTATTAAATACATCGTTACTCAGGGCATTTATAAGTAATTTACTTAAAATGTTCCCTCCTGTTAAGATGAGCATCCAACCTATTGAAGTTACCGCAACATAAGCTATGGCAAGTACTTTTTGATTCATACCCAAATGAAGCATGTAAACTGAGCCAAAGAAAAGCACTAGGCCAAAGGTGATGTAAAGCACAATTGTTTGTACTTGATATTTTTCGTCTTTTTTACCCTTTGCCCCTAACAAGGAAACAACTAATAATCCAAAAGTAATTAACTTGGAATACCAAATGGATGTAAAGATTCCGGTATTTCCTACTTTCAGCATAACCTTATCTACTGCTGAATGTGTCCAGCCTAATTCTGCAAGTGGTTCATGCAGATAGAAGTAAAAATGTATAATAAGTACTATAATACTTCCGTATCGGGTAAAGTCAATAATTTTTCTTAATGCCTGTTCGTTCTCTCCGGTGTTTGCCATAGCTTGGTTTTTTAAGTATTGTCTTGGTCTTTGTTGTGGATTCCTCTTAGTTCTGTTACCCTGCTTATTATTTTTTTCATGTCAGGTTTTGGCCTTGCTATCTGATCTTGGTTCTCGCCATTTTCCAAAGACTGAGTATCTTCCGGTGTTTCAAGATCGGAGCGATTAATCTGTACTGCAGCTTTATCATTTCCTTTTTCATCTTCCTCAAGCAGCGTGTCTAAGGAGATACTGGCAGGGAGATTACTTGTACTAAGTTCTTCCGGTATACTGGTTAGTTCATAATAGAAATAATCATAAAAAAGATCCTGAATATCTTTTAGCTCTTTTTTTGCAGAAAGGAGCTTCTCAATTCGCTCAGAGGTTGTATCAGAGCCGACCTCTTTTAATATATTTATTCGGTTCTCCATCAGGTGTTTTCTTTGAGAAAGTTCATCCTGGAATTGCATTAACCTTTCTTGAATATTCATAATAATTAGATTGATTTTCCTTTAGTAGGATTTTGTTTTTTAATTGATTTCAATAGTTTGTTTGCCTCTATATCAATGTAGTTTTTAATATTTTGATGGTTTATATTAGTATTTTGAGTTAATGATTTGCTTGGATAATTGACCAGAACATTATAAATAATTTGCGTAACTAATTTATCAAATTTATTCTTCAATGCAAATTCAGGGTCTTCTTTGTCTTTTACCACAAACATTTTGTCTGCCACACCTTTTAACATTTGGTGCAAATCGGGATTTTTAGCCTTGATATTGTTCAGTACGTTTTTCACGCCATCGAATTTCTCTTGATCTTGATACTGTTTGACTTTTACAATGAGGTCGTAACGTGAAGAAACGCTGGTTCCGTTCTGAAAGTAAACCAAATCGTTTAATTTCTTTTCTATCTCGCTGTTGTATCCTCCCTTTTTAAGCACTTCGCTTAGTTGATCAGGTACTTTAATGTAGTTTTCATTTGAAGTCCTGTAATAGCCTACAAATAGCTTTCCTGCTGAATTTCTCTTTACCAGTAAACCCCTGCTCGTTAATTCCTCCAACAAAGTACCGGCATTTTGGTGATCTATCTTAGGCAGCACTTCATGTAAATAGTTCCTTGTTAAAGATTGCTGAATGTGCGCCATCGCAGATTCGTTGGTAAAAGTGTTTATTCTCGGAAAACTTACTTTATATGCAGTAGCATATTTATAATCATCAGGTATGATGTTACCCTTGCCAAGGTCGGTAAATATTTTTTTCTCGGTTATGGTAAAAGGTATCCTGTCCTGCGGTGTTGGTGTATATTGGAGTTTTTCAGAGGTTTTGAATAGTTCTTTGATGTTCATTCCCGGTATGTTGACCTGAACCCCTTTACCCCTATCGTCATTTAATACAATATCGTTTCCTACTTGCTTGATCTCAATATTATTTGAATACAGGAAGATAAGCTTTGACTTTAGATCAAGGCCAGGCTTCATGTTGATGAACCTGAGCAATGCAGTTGCCCTGTCTTTAAAGGTTAATTGTTCCTGGTGAACGATTTGTGGCAAGTGTTCTGTTTTTTTCTTAATGAAATCTGCTACCATAATATTTATAGCATCAATTGGCAGCGATGGTACAAGCCGGGAAATTTCAGCTTCAATTTTCAGATCAGGCAAAGCCCTGATCAAAGTACTCTCAAAGAAAAATTCGGGACCCGAACGTTTTACAAGACGGTAAAAAGCCTCGAGTGCTTTTGACATCTGTTTTTCCTGTTTATTGGTAACTGTGAAATTGCTCAGTTTGGTGAGCAATTGAGCCGGTGAATATTCTTTGCCAATTTCAGAACTCTTATAAATGACTTTATTGCTTAGATCAATAAATTGCATTCCGTATAACAATCCATCTTTATTTTTCCGATATACAGCTTCAATATTTTTAGAGGCTAATTCCTTTGTAAAACCATCCTGATCAATATGCTTATGTGATTTGAGTATATTATCAATGGTCGTTTTAATAGTTGTTTTGCCCTGGGCTTTACGAACCTTGTTCTTTTCAAATTTGGCCTCAATGTTTTTTATAGTAGGTGAGCCATAAATTGCACTTGCTTTGATGGAATGGCCGTACATATCGCCATGATCATCAAGTAAACGATAAACCAAACCTTTGTTTTCACGCATTTTAGAGCCATCAGTACCCTGATCGGCCATTACCCCATACTTTTTAAGCACGGTGTTATATTCTGCAAGAGAAGCGTAGGCAAAGGTTTTAGAAATTGTACTTACAATTTCAGATATTTTAGCTTTTGTTCCTGCCTTTGAATAATCCCCTACCGGGATTCTCTCTCCGACTTTTTTAACAGCCGTTCTTCCCTCGGCCACTACCAGGTTAAATTCTTTTTCTAAACTTTTTCTGATTGGTTCTGATTTCACACGGCCTATATCGTGCAGATCAATTCGTTTCCTTTCATCAGTTAAGTTAGTGGTAACAATATGAATATGGGGATGATCAGCATCATAATGCTGATATATCAAATAGGGTTGATTTGCAAAACCAATACCCTCTAAGTATTTTTCGCTAATCTCCCGAAGTGTAGACTGATCTATATGTTCTGATTTATCAAACGCAAGGGCGATATGAACAGCATTCGTTTTAACATTCGGTTGTTCTGAAATCAACATTTCAAATACTCCCACCTTATCCATATAAGATAAATTATCTGTGTCTTTTGGCATATTTCCACTATGAAAGAAATCTGCCTTTTCTTGCTTCACTTTCTTTTCATTGTAATTTATTACACCTGAAATGCTTTTACCAAATGTTATTTTTGCAACCATTTGTCTGCGAGTAAATCAAAGTATGAAACTAATTTAATTTGCAATTCTTTGAATTTATCAAAGTGTTTTTCAATTTCTGTAAATTCCTTTTTATATAAGAACTGTTCGTTATATGTATTGATACGTTTTGCAATTTGATTGAAGTTTTTACCAATTGCATTCATTTCATTTCTTAATTTTACTATCTCTCTGATAGTTATATCAAGGTCTTTATCACGGGTATAAACAACTATCTTTCTTTCAAAAATTATATTTTTTGCAAGATCAGTGAGCGTCTTTAGATTAGCTGTAGTTTGCAACCTCTTTTTTAAAATGGCCATTTCATTTTTTGTTAGCCTGAGATTTAGTCTTTCCGTTGCTTTATCAATTTCAGCCATTGGCTGCCTACCTCTTGTTTTAATTTCTTTTCTATCTTTTTCTTTTTCCATAGGTACAGTCCTTTTTTTCCTTTAATGGTATCGAGTTTCGAGATACCATACAAATAGCAGGCAATCCGAGTTCCGAGGATTAGAGGCTATTTGAACCCCCTTTTGTTGCATGGCAACAATTGGGCAAGGATTTTTTGTCATACAAAAATACATCTTGCTTTTTGCTTATGCAAAACTATTTGCAATCGCCTCTTTCTAGCGCCAACGGTAGTGCGCACAATTTCACTTGGAGAACAAAACCGGTTGAAAACCGGGAATTGTTAGACTTGGGAAAGAATAGCAGATTGCGCAGCTAGTCTGATGTTTATTAAGTCTGATGTTTATCAGACGAACGAGCATTTCTGTAGAAAGGATTTTTTATTAATAGCAGATATAGTCTGATAAATATTAAGTCTGATACCTATCAGACGAAATATTGTTTTAGCAGGTTTTTTGATTATCATTCTTTGCCATAGAATTTGTGTTATAATGTTATTATCTCTGATAAATATTAACTCTGATAGTCTTATACTTATCAGGTCTGATACTCTAATATATATTAACTCTGATAGTCTAACAAATAATACCTCTGATAGATTGATGTATGTTAACTCTGATACTCTGATATATATTAACTTTGATACTCTGATAAATAATAGGTCTAATAAATATTAATATTAATATGTATTAAGATTAATAAACATTATCTTTGATAAATATCAGGTCTAATAAATATTAAGTCTGATACATATTAGGTCTGATAAACATCAGACTGTAATGGTTAAACTTTAAATAAATTGATATGGCAACAAAAACAAGAGCGGTAGCATTCGCTGGTCAAAAAGGTGGAACGGGTAAGACTACCGTTGCAACGGCCACGGCAAGCTATATTCATTACACGCTTGGCAAAAGGGTGTTATTGATGGATTCCGATTCACCTCAATATTCATTATGGACATTTCGTAATCAGGAATTAGAGCGCCTTGCCAATGACCCGGAGAACGCTCAGCGATTTGAAAAACAAGGGGTTGCTCCTTATGATATTATTCAAACCACCTTACTTGATGTTCCTAAACAGTTAGAAGCACTCCGAGCCTCAGGTGAGTATGATGTAATTATCATTGATACTCCCGGTTCAGTAAACGTTACTGGTTATAAAGAATGCCTTATGTCTGTGGATTGTGTCTTTACACCTCTTGAAGCAGAAGAATTTTCCCTAACCTCTAATTTGGAATTTATTAGTTATTTAATAAATGATATTTTAGAAGCTAAGGGCAGTAAGTTAGAGGAATACTATGTTTTTTGGAATAAGATTCGGAAAACAACAAATAAGGATTTCTTTATAGAAGTACACTCAAACCTTATTGAGGAAGGTATAAAAGTTCTTGATGCTTTAGTAGACGATAGAGTAGACTATCAACGCAGCATCTGCCGTAGTACGTTGTTCCCGTTAGCAACAAAGTACCAAACGTCCGGTTTAGGCACTTTAATTAACGTGGTAAGTCAAAAGATATTAAAAAATTGAAATATTTAATTTTTTTGTATTTAGTTTCAAATAAAAAACGATTATATTTGTTATGAGCATCAATAAGAAAAATAAAAGCAATAGTTCTTTGACTTCGGCCAGCTCTATTTTAAGTAACGCTTTAAAACTGCGTAAAGACAAATTACCTATTCAAACGATTATGGAGGGGCAAAACGCTACACCTATCGATGATAAGGCAGAAGAGCCTGTAAATGTAGTTCCATCACCTTTAGAACTTGATCAAAAAAGTGATACCGGTTCGGTGGAAGTTAACAACCCACAGGAATTAAAAACAGTAGGGGAGGGGGAACCTTTCGACAATGTTAAGGCGGTTTCTCCTGGGGAAGAAAAAGAGAATGAAAAAAACGCCCCTGAACCCGAGGAAATAACGACTACTCCTAAAATTGAGGAAATTGTTAAAAAAGAGGAACAACAACCTATAGAGGCCGTTTCTCCACCAAATGAAAAAAATGAGGAAGTTGCTACTGATAAGCAATCTGTCGGTACAACTAAGAAAGAAAAACAGAAAGCCGGTTATCAACGTTTCTTAATAGCTAATAGGAGCGTACAAAAAGGTAAGGCAATATATATAAGGACTGCCTATCATGAGAAGATCGAAAATATCATCTCTACAATGGGTAGTAAAGGATTATCCTTAACTGCATATATCGACAATGTTCTTACTGCTCATTTTGAACAACATGAGGACGTAATAAGAGAATTGCAGCAAGAGAAATTAAAAGAGTATTTGAAACAATTAGAACGTTAATACAGATAGGTGGCCGAGGGAAGTTTTATTGTTGTCAATTAAGTTGATTAATGAATAAATATTATAACCTTAAAATCATCCACCTATGTTCAGTTCTATCAGTTGGTCACAGTATTTTGTCGCTGTTTGTATCATTACCGTTGTTTATTACCTATATATTGGGTTTAAATATTATGGTGATGAGCTTAATGCAATTTTAAGGGGTAAATCAAAAGTCCCCGTAGTAAACCGTACTTCTACATCTGACAATGTTGCAATCCCGCAACCCATTGTCCAGGACAATTCCCTGTTAGGAGTAACCAATCCTAACAGGGCTATCAATCCCGAAACTTCTTTTAATAAACCTATTGAACCAAAACTTCCAACTGCTCCGGCTGCTCCTTATGTTGTTCCCACTTCCCCTGATCAAGGGGCTGAGATAGAAACTGAGTTTGAAGAAACTGAAACACATTTTGAGACCCTTGAAGAAATTGATTTAGATATAGAAGATAGTGAGCCGGTATTGGATAGTAGCATTGCTGTATCTGATCTTACTGATCTCGTAGACAATTTAGACAATACCATTAATGAGGCAAGCGATGAGGAATTAGGTAAGGTTAGTATGACCGAAAGTCTAAAACTCCTTTTAGAACCACACCAATCTTTAAGTCCAGGGCTTAAAGATAAATTATCAGAACATATATCATCTACCACTGAACAAACCGGTGCGCCTGTTGTGACCAAAAAAGAGGTAGCTGATCTATGGAATAACACCAGCTTTTTTCAATAATCAAACTTTATAAATCACCCAAATTTTTTCAAAATGAAAACAACTAAAAAACTTAGAAACAGAAAAATCAGTTTTTCCCCGAAGCAAGAACAAATTGCCAAAGCTGCTTTTACTATCGCCCTAGTTTGCGCGACTACAGTACTTATGGCACAAACTGGTGCCGGTAATGGTAATGGCGGTATCAATGCTGCTGAATCACAAGTTAGAGGCTATTTTGATGATGGAACTAAATTAGTGACCACCGTGGGAGCTGTTGCCGGATTAGTGGGTGCGGTAAAGGTTTATAACAAATGGAATCAAGGTGACCCGGATACTGCAAAAGTTGCTGCATCATGGTTTGGTTCATGTATTTTCCTTGTTGTCGTTGCCCAAATTTTAAGAGGTTTCTTTTTATAAAAATCAATCATGTCTGAAACAAGTGTATATCCTATAAACAAAGGCGTTAATGAATCCATTGAATTTTTGGGTTTAAGGGCGCAATATATTTGGTACATGGGTGGAACTATACTTGGTCTTTTGTTCCTATTTGGAATCATCTATGGCATCGGGTTGCCAACTTTTATTTGCATCATCATTGTTTTTGGATTAGGTGCGTTTGCTTTTTTCTTCATTTATAAGCTTAATGACAAGTACGGTGAGCATGGATTAATGAAAAAAGCTGCCCAAAGAAGAATGCCCGATGCCGTTAATTGCTCGTCAAGAAGCCTTTTTATTAACTTAAACAACACCGATAATGAGTAATGTAGTTGATATTGAAAGTGTGTTCCCTATTATGGGAGTTCAGGATAATGCCATCATTTCTAAGATGGGTGATTATACCATTGGTTTTAAGGTGACATTACCTGAAATATTTACCCTTGATAATAGCGAGTACGAAGCTTTTCATCAGGCTTGGATTAAAGCAATGAAAAATTTGCCAAAACACACTGTATTTCATAAACAAGATTGGTTCGTTAAGGAGACATATAAGGCGAAATTTGATAAAGATCACTCTAATGAGCATACTGGTTTTGATGCACCACAAAATCAAAAATTAGGTCAAGACTTTCTTAGCAGATCAAGTGAGCGTTTCTTTAATGAGCGCCCATATTTATACCATACCTGTTATATTTATATCACCAAAAAACCTGCTTACCGCAAAATATCAAGCTCTGTTTTTTCAACCCTGACACGTAAAAACATAGTTCCTCAGGACGTTTTAGACAAAGGTGTGCAATCTGAGTTCTTTGATAGTATCGGTCAATTTAAAAGAATATTAGAGGATACTGGTTTCATTAAAATGGAACAACTTACTACTGATGAAATTCTTTCTAAGAATGAAAAGGCAGGAACGTTAGAAAGGTATTTATACCTGATGCGTGAAAATGAAGTTCCAACGATAAAGCAAGTTCAGGTTAAACCTGATCTTAGAATTGGTGATGACTATTGTACAATTTATACCCTGGGGGATGCTAACAATTTGCCTCCTGCTTGTGGAAGTAGGTTAACCTATGATAAACTTTCTACTGACCGTACCCGGTTTTCCATTGGTTTTGCATCTGCCATAGGCTTACTGCTTCCCTGTAATCACATTTATAATCAATTTATATTCATTGATGATGCTGAGGTTACTTTAAGAAACATGGAGCGCAAGCAACTTAGGTTAAATTCTCTTTCGGGAAAATCTAGGCAAAACGGTATTGCTCGGGATGCTGTAAACAGTTTTCTCAACGAAGCCAGGTCAACGCAGCGTTTACCGGTTAAAGCTCATTTTAACCTGATGGTTTGGACTAATAATGTTGAGGAACAAAAGGATTTAAATAATATGGTGTCCTCTGCTATTGCAAGTATGGATGCTACGCCAAAACGTGAAACTTGGTGTCCTGGTGCTATCTATTGGGGTGGTTTACCCGGAAATGAGGGTGATTTTCCTGCAAATGATACTTTTGATATCTTTTTAGATCAGTCAACAACCTTTTTAAATCTTGAAACCAATTACCAAACTTCTATTCCTGGGGTTGGCATACGCATGGTAGATCGCATATCGGGTATGCCTGTTGATGTGGATATATCCGATGAACCAATGATTAAAGGAATTGTTACCAACCGTAACAAATTCATTGTTGGTCCTTCGGGTTCGGGTAAATCCTTTTTTACCAATCACATGATGCGAAGCTATTATGAGCAGGGTGCCCATTGTGTTTTGGTTGACGTTGGTCACTCCTATAAAGGTTTATGCGATTTGGTAGGTGGTTATTATTTTACCTATACAGAGGAAAACCCTATCAAGTTTAACCCTTTTTACATTGGGGAGGGGGATAGTCTCGATACAGAAAAATTGGAGACCATTAAAACCTTGCTCTTTGTTCTTTGGAAAAAAGACGATGAAAAAAGCTCCAGGTCAGAATATGTGGCCTTGTCTAACGCCTTACAAATCTACTTTGAAAAAATAGACAATGACAAAAGCATCTTCCCTTGTTTTGATACTTTTTATGAGTTTCTAAAGAATGAATATAAACCATACCTATTAAAGGAAAATGTAAAGGAAAGTAATTTTGATATTGATACTTTTCTGTATGTACTGCAACCTTACTATAAAGGTGGGGAATTTGATTACCTGCTAAATGCAAAAGAGGACTTGAATTTATTGGCTCAACCCTTTATAGTTTTTGAGTTAGATAATATTAAAGATCACGCCATACTTTTCCCTGTAGTAACCATGATCATTATGGAGGTCTTTATTTCCAAAATGAGAAAGTTAAAAGGTATTCGCAAGATCATTCTGATTGAAGAGGCTTGGAAAGCCATTGCAAAAGCCGGTTTTGCTGAGTACATCAAATACCTGTTTAAAACCGTCCGTAAGTTCTTCGGTGAGGCTATCGTAGTAACTCAGGAGGTAGAGGATATTATTTCATCTGAGATCGTTAAAGAGGCTATTATCAATAACTCTGATTGTAAAATACTATTAGATCAGGCGAAGTACAAAAATAAGTTCGGTGATATTCAAAGGCTATTAGGATTAAATGATAAACATGCCTCAATTGTGCTTTCCCTTAATAAAAATAACGACCCAAAAAGGAAGTATAAAGAAGTCGCAATTATCCTAGGCGATTATGCTAAAGCCTATGGTACAGAAGTAAGCCTGGAAGAGTATTTAACATATACGACTGAGCAGACTGAAAAGGTAAAATTATGGCAATATCAAAAAAGATGGGGCGGTGACTTGAAAAAAGCCATTTCAGAAATGGCTTCGGATATGAGAAACGGCACCTTAAAATAAGGAGGAATAAACTATGAAAAACGTACTTAAATTATCTGCTTTATTTATGGCCGTTCTCGGGCTTTCAGCCTGTGGCTCGGGCGGTGATCAGGTAACCGGCTCTTCATCCATTACTGAACAAGTAGCCGGGATATATAGCCGTGAAGAGAAAGCGCCAACGGAAGATTGGATTTATCGTGATACCATTTTGGTTATTAGGAAAGATAAAAATTTTGAGGTTGGAAATCATAAATGGTTTTTCAGCAAGCGAGAACAAGAAAGGGGTTTTTACAAGGTTAGTGGTTTTCAGTCTTTTCAAGGGGTATATAATGAAATAGATACTACTATTTCTCATCCTCAACGAGGTTCCTTAAAAATTGATATTAATAAAGGATTGCTCTACATAGTAGATAAGCCTGAAAAAGTATACACCAAAATCAAATAGCTATGAAAAGGTCGTTTCTAATTTCGATTCTCTTTGCCAGTATGCTGCTAGTCACAGTACCGGCAAATAACGTACATGCACAAGATCCTTTCGGTCTTGCTCAGATTATAAAGGCAGGGGTTAAAAAGGTGATTAAAGCGATGGATTTGAGGCTTCAAAGGCTTCAAAACAGGCTGATGGTTTTGCAGAATGCACAAAAAGCATTAGAAAACTCTATGGCCAAATTAAAGCTTACTGAAATTAGTGAGTGGGGTCAGAAGCAAAAAGACCTATATGGTAAATACTATGATGAGCTTAAAACTGTAAGAAATTCAATTGCGCTGTATAAAAGGGTAAAAGATGTTGCTACCTATCAGGTAAATATTTTAGCAGAATACAAAAGAGCCTGGTCACTGATCAGCCGGGATAAACATTTTAATGCAAATGAGTTGACCTATATGCAAAGCGTATATACCGGTATCATTGATGAAAGTGTTAAAAATCTTGAACAGTTAAGAGTTGTATCAAGCAGCTTTCAAACGCAAATGTCAGATGGAAAAAGGCTCGAACTTATTGATGCTGCAGCCGATAAAATGGAGGTCAACTTTTCTGATCTCAGGGAATTTACAGACCGCAATATGGTATTGAGTATTCAAAGGTCACGGACGGTAGATGAAACTGAAACAATGAAAGCTTACTACGGCATTAAATAATTGGTTATGAAAAATTTAAGCATCGCTGTCATTCTTGTTTTTGCTTTTTGCTCTGTAAATGGGCAAACCTATGATGAGATTATGAGGCAGAAAAAGACCTATCGTAAATATAATCTGCAAAACATTGCTAATAATCAAATCTACTTGCAGGTTTTAAAACAAGGGTACGGAATTTATAAGGATGGCACCAATACATGGAATAACCTCAGAAAAGGGGAGTTCGGATTTCACACAACCTATTTTAATTCTTTAAAGGCGGTAAGTCCTGGTGTTGCTAAATACCCAAAGATCAAGGGTTGTGGGGATTTACAATCGGCCATAATGAAAGAATACACCAGGGGAAAGAAAGATTTTAGTACAAACAAAAATTTAGATACTAAGGAAAAAAAATATGTGGAGGGTGTATATACTAACCTGATGGAAGAGTGTTCCAAAGCAATTGATGAGTTAGAAATGGTTGTCACCTCCAATAAAATTGAAATGACTGATGATCAGCGTATAAAGGTTATAGATAAGGTTTATGAGGGCTATCAGGATAAGTACTCATTTATTGTCAGCTTCAACAATTCTACACGAATGCTGTGTTTGTCACGAGCAAGGGATAAGGGCGATACTGGTACTTTAAAAGGTTTATACAATTAAAACAGTCAATATGAAGAGGTCATTTAAATATTTAGGATTAGTGGTTTTGCTTTTAACTGTTTTTTCTTTTAACAGTAAAGCGCAGTTAGGCGAGGCAGAACAACTATTAGCGACAATGGAGAAGTACAACCAATCCAAAAAAATGCTTAACCAGGTTACACAAGGTTATCAGGTTGTAAAAAACGGATATGATAAAATTAAAGACGTTGCCTCGGGCAATTTCAATTTGCATAATACATTCATCAACGGACTTATGGCGGTTAGTCCGGCTGTAAGAAAATATCGCAGGATACCTGATATTATCAATTATCAGGTTATGATACTCTCGGAGTACAAATCCTCTTTTCTACAATTCAAAAAAGCTGGTCGTTTTAATGAAAAAGAACTGAGTTATATGGGTCGGGTTTATTCCAATCTACTTGAAAAAAGTTCTGAAAATATTGAGGAACTAACAATGGTCATTACGGCAAACAAAACACAAATGACCGATGATGAGCGTATCCAGGCCATTGATCGGATTTATGCAGATATACAAGATAAATTTCTTTTTCTAAAAAAATTCAATGGTTCCACTAAGGTGCTTGCACTCCAAAGGGGGCAGGAAAAGGGAGATATAGAGGTTAGAAAAGGTCTAAATGGTACAGAACGATAAACAAAAAAACTCATGAAAAAAATACTCCCTCTTATTGCTTTTTTTACACTTGTGGCCGTATTCCCTTGTCATGCTCAGGGCATGGCAAATAGCTTGCAAGGCATGAATAAAGTATTAGATAATGTTTATGCTGAAATGCTTCCCCTATGCAGTAGCTTAATTGGCGTTGCTCGTGGTATAGCCGGATTTGCAGCACTATTTTATATTAGTGTCCGAGTGTGGAAACATATTGCAAACGCTGAACCAATTGATTTTTTCCCTTTATTCAGACCGTTTGTGATCGCTTTTTTAATTCTCATCTTCCCTCAGGTCGTAGGACTGATCAATGGTATTTTAACGCCTATATCTGTTGGTACGAATAATATGGTTGCAGATTCAAACAAGGCCATCGAAAAGCTATTACTGGAAAAAGAAAAGGCAATGATGAAAACTGACGATTATCAAATGTATGTGGGCGATAAGGGTGAGGGTAATGTCGGTAAATGGGAACAATATATGAAAGCTGCCGGTCAAGACCCTGATGTTGCAATGGGTATGGGTAGTGACATAAAATTTGCGATGGCCAAAATGCAGTATAACATGAAAAATTCCATTAAACAATGGATTCATGAGGTTTTAAATGTGCTTTATGCTGCTGCCTCCTTAATTATAAACACAGTCCGAACTTTCTTTTTGATAGTCATGGTTATTATCGGACCACTAGCCTTTGGTTTCTCCGTCTTTGACGGTTTTCAGTCCACATTAACCGGGTGGATTTCTAGGTACGTGAATTACTTTTTGTGGTTACCGGTTGCAAATATCTTTGGTGCCATCTTAGGTAAGATTCAGGAAAACATGTTGAAGCTTGATCTTTCGCAAGTTAATAATGCCGGTAAAACATTCTTCTCTGAAACTGATCTTGCCTACCTGGTTTTTATGTGTATTGGGATAGCCGGTTACTTATCAGTTCCCTCAGTATCTAATTTTATTATGACTGCTGGCGGTGGACAAGGTGACGGTTTTGTTGGTGTTGCAAATAGAATGGGTGGAGCTGCCGTTGGTGGTGCTGCTGCTGCCGGTGGTGCTGCGATGGGTGCCGGTGCTGCAATGGGCAGTGCTGCGATGGGCAGAGGCGCTCAGGCACTTTCAAATATTGGAAGTGCAGCATCAAATATAGGTAGTGGATATAGTGAGGGTGGCGCTGCAAGTGGGGGCTATGAGTCTGCCGGTGCAAGAATGGGGCATGCAGGTGCTAGTTTGGTTAATAAGTTAAGAAGTTAAATTTTAAAAAAAACGCTATGTTCAAAAAACTCGAAAATATTGAAACCTCATTCCAAAAGATGCGATTGTTCTTCATAATTGCAATTTGTGCCGTCTTTGGACTGGCCGGATGGGTTAGTTATTTAGCTTATGATTATACGAATATCAGTCAAAACCGTATATACATTTTAGCCAATGGTAAAGCTCTAGAAGCTGTTGCAGGAGATCGTAAAGATAATGTACCTGTAGAGGCCAGAGATCACATTAAAACTTTTCATCAGTACTTCTTTACCCTTGACCCGGATGAAAGTCAGCAAAAAGCGTCGGTATTGAAAGCTTTATACTTAGCTGATGAAACCGCAAAAAGGGAATTTGACAACCTTACTGAAAAAGGATATTATACTAATATAATTTCCAGTAACATTTCTCAGACACTTGTCACAGATAGTATATCTGTAGATATGGCCAACTATCCATATAAATTCAAATTCTATGGCAAACAGATTTTACTACGTTCCACTTCGGTAACGACCCGTAGTCTGATCACAGAGGGCTATTTAAGGAACGTTAACCGGTCAGACAATAATTCACATGGTTTTCTAATTGAACGCTGGTCAACCATTGAAAATAACGATATAAATACTGCTGTACGATAAGTCATGAGCAAAGATAAAAATCGTCAAGAAGGTAAAGTTGTAAAGCTCGTTGATCGAGCAAAAATCAATTTTGCTCAAAAGCTTGGCAGAAGTTGGAATTATGCAAAATATCATTTTGCTACCACTTTAGGCCGTAAAGAAAGTCAACTGACTATGCAGCGTAAAAAAATATACTTCTTTATTTTCTTCGGTAGTTTAACTCTTTTGTGCCTCTATTTTATGGTCGATGGAATTAACGGATTCTATAATGTGGTTAACGATAAAAAGCAAGCAACATCATTAAACCTATCATTTGGTAATATTGGTAGTGTTGCCCTGCCCGATAACAATGTAATTGATTCCAGGGAAAGAAGAGTATTGAGGTTTATCAACTATTTAGATAGTTTAAAAAATTCTCCGGCTGGTAAGGCCAAATATGATAGTATCTCCAAATCAAGGCCAGGGTTAATTGATTCCCTGGAAGCTCTAAGACCTAATTTATCTATTCAATCAAAATTTTAAATATACTACTATGGCTACATCAACCCCTAAAACAACGCAATTCCTACGGAAACGAAAAATGTTGACCCTTATGCCTTTTATCGTCTTTCCATTTATCACTTTAATTTTTTGGTCAATGGATGGGGGAACGGCAACTGCACAAGACGAAGTTGTGCGGAATAAAGGTATTAATACCGATCTGCCGAGTGCTAATTTGAAAACTAACGTACCAACGGATAAAATGTCTATTTACGCTCAATCCAATGCACAGCGTAGAGGGGATGACCCTATTACAACTCCAAGGGATTCTAGTATAGAGCAAATTGGGTTAGCTGCCGGAGCTGAATATGGTCAGACAGCCGTGGTAAGCCCTGGCTTAAATTCATCACCTACTTATGAAAAAGGGTATAAAGACCCTAATGAGGCAAAGGTTAATGCGCAACTTAATCAACTTTATCAAACCTTGGAGCAGAATGATCAGGCTGCTCCTTATGCGTCCAGTAACCCTTATGCCGGTGCAGAAACAAATCAAGCTGCTGCCGAAGCAAATAGAAATGTAGATCAACTGTCAAACATGATTGCTCAAATGCAATCAGAAACGGGAGAACCTGACCCTGAAATGCGTCAAATGGATGGCATGTTAGAGAAGATTTTGGATATACAAAATCCCGGTCGTGTTAGAGAAAGGTTACGTGAAAAATCAATTCAAAACAGGGGTGCTGTTTACGCTGTAAATACTCCTAAAAATGATGGTAAGGTTTCCATCATTAGACAAAATAAGCGGTATACTGATGATGAGAATGATCAACAGGATACAATAAAAAAACCTTCCTATAAAAATATGCAGGCTCCTGAAAGCATGACTAAAGGTCGTAAGACTTTTGCTGTTACTGCTCCTGCAAATACCAAAAGAAATGGTTTCTATGGTTTAGCAAATCGGAATGAAACTAGCGCAGAGCCTAACGCTGTTCAAGCTGTTATCCATCAAAATCAAACATTGGTAGTAGGTTCAACAGTAAAGATGCGACTGATCACAGATATTTATCTAAACGGCCAACGTATACCTAAAGACAATTTCGTCTATGGTGTGGCCACCATTCAGGGTGAAAGGTTGAATATCGCTGTTAACTCTGTTCGTTATGGCAACTCGCTTTATCCGGTTTCACTAATGGTGTATGATATGGATGGCCTGAACGGAATTTATATACCTGGTGCCATTGAAAGGGATGCATCAAAAGATGCGCTTTCCTCTGGTATAAACGGTGTAGAATATATGTCCATTGACCCCTCAATAACTACCCAAATGGCCACTACTGCCGTTTCAGGCGCAAAAGGCTTATTAACCAAAAAAGTAAAATTAATTAAAGTTAATGTAAAGGCTAACTACAAAGTTCTTTTACAGGATTCTCAACAACAAAATTTGTAAATCTCCAATCCTCATATTATGAAAAGCTATGTTCACCTTATTGTCTTATTCGTTCTACTTGGCACAAGTAAAGTGTTTTCACAAACCACACGGATTCCTGACCAAACAATACCGATTAACCCGGTTACTGTTCTTAAACCTTATTATCTGCAAATAGCCTATAATAAAACCACTAATATAATTTTCCCAACTCCCGTAAAAACAGTTGACCGGGGCAGCGCTGACGTATTGGCTCAACGTGCCGATGGTGTAGAGAATGTTTTAAGAGTTAAAGCAGATCGTGAAGATTTCGAGCAAACGAATTTATCGGTGATCACCGGTGATGGTAAAATTTATACATTCCTCTTAGAATACAATAAAAATCCAACAAACCTGACCATTAATCTAAACCTGGAGGGATTAAACCACGCTGGCGGTTCGGTTAATTTTAACGGAACAAACGGACAAGTTGGTCAAAATTCTTATGTTGTTTTTGAAGATGTAAAAGTCTCTGATTCGCAGCTTAATAATATTACTGGCGCTATCGCTAAAAAACCTCGCTTCATTAAAAAAGTAGGGGAAGAACAAAACGGTATTTTATTTGCTTTGCGTGGAATTTACATTAAGGATAATGTTATCTATTATCAATTGTACGTTAAAAACAGAACCAATATCAACTATGATATTGATTTTATAAAGTTCTATATCAGGGATAAAAAGCTTGTTAAACGGACTGCAACACAAGATATAGAGGTTCCTGCCATTTTTGAATCTAACCCAACTCAAACCATTACTGGTAAAACAGAGCTCACTAAGGTATTTGCTATGCAAAAATTCACTATACCTGATGATAAAGATTTAGTAGTTGAGCTTTATGAGAAAAACGGAGGTCGTCATTCAAAACTGATTATTCCAAATGATGTAATTGTCCAGGCTCGTGAACAAAAATCTTTATAAGCACATGAAAAAGCTATTATTAGTAGCACTTATATGTGCTTCCTTATCGACTTTTGCCCAAAGGCATATTCCTGGGACTTCGGGATTAGAAATTAGCGCAGGTTTTTTAGATCGTTTTAAGTTTGAAAAAACAGATAAAGCAGGTTATTTTGGCTCTATTGCCTTGTCAAAATTTAATCAAAAAGGTAATTACTGGAAGTATGGGTATACCCAAACCTTGCGTTACTACCGTCCAGACCCTGACCTGAAACTTGTTAACGTTCAACAATACGTTGGTGATCTCTCTTATTTCGGTGAAATTTTTAGCAATAAGGGTTCTGATGTATATTTCAATCTTGGTGGTGGTGCTTCTGTAGGTTATGAGCAGATAAACAACGGTGTTCGCACCGTTGCCCCTGGCATTTCCCTCACTCAGGATAATAAGTTTCTTTATGGGGCTTTAATTGGCCTTGATACTGAATTTTATCTTACTGATCGTTTTGTACTACTGGCAAAAGCAACACAGCGTTGGTATCCATCAAGCGATGTATCTAAGTTTAATTTCAATGCAGGCATAGGGGTTAAATTTATTCTTATAACTCGTTAATCTGTCCATTTATGAAAAATTTACTCATATTATTAATTGCAGCCATGACCTTGTTGGGTTGTAAAAAAAACGATTTTCTTAGTGTCGATGATTCGGTTAACCAGTCAGAAAAGACACCGGTTTATACATTCGATGTGCAGGACCAGGCCGGCAAAGATAGTGTTGCTTTAAATCAACCGGTGACCTATCAGGTGTATGCGCCCCACAAAGTCCATATTTTTTTAAAGGCAACTTGACTCTACATTTGCTTTTTAAAAAACAATCAATATGACCAAAGCAGAAAAAATGTTCAA
>NZ_JBEONS010000026.1:0-45999 GCF_040544395.1 Pedobacter sp. CG_S7
CTACTATTCTTTTTCGGGCCTTTTAAAAGCCTGTTTTCTTCCAGTAACCTGCCGATGGTGTGATTAAGCTGCACAATTGTGGCATTTAGATCATGGATCGTCTGACCAAATGAAGTATTCTGATCTGAAATAATCTGGCTTAAGGCAGCGATTTCAGCAGTCTTTACGCTTTCTGCAGCAATACGTGCAAATGACTCCTTTTCGAGCAAATCAACCAGTCTCAGAAAATCTTTATTATCCATTTATTAGCAGTTCCTGTTTTATACAAAAAACCGCTTTTAAAGCCAATAAAGCTAGAAATATCCAATCAAGTTATACAGTGAAATGTGGATAAAACAGCCATTTTATTTGAATTTTGAAACTGCCCCTAAACTAACAACGATTACAAGGGCTGAAAACAGTCAAATCTTTTAAAGTACCTGAGTAGTTACGAATTGTACTATACTTTTTTAAATTTGACTTCATTGTCTTGCTCCCATACGCAAATTATTTTTTTATCTGGTAAAACAATAAACCTTAAGAAGCTTCCTTTACCTATCGTTATTTCATTTTTGTTTTTAAGCGTTACGATCTTGACCATATCTCCGACTTGCATCGCAATTGCTGTATTATTTCCTGTACCGGAAATACTACACGTTCTTCCTTTTCCTATAGTAACTTCGGGCTGACCGAGCTTGCAATAATATACGACTCCCTTTCGCTGCCATGTGGTCTGTACGTCAGAACCACTAATATTAATTCCTCCACCGTCCATCGGACAGCCATTTAACTTCCAGGTACCCATACCTAACTTTTGAGCTGCTGTGAAAGACTGTCCACTGTTCGATGATCGAAGTAAATACAAATCCCTTGAACCGTTTAGCCAGTTTCTAAACATAATAGCAACTTCAGAGCCTTGAACAGAAATGTTTGGCTTGCAGCATTCACATACGTGTTCAGCTGGTGATTGATAAGCCAATATGTTTTTTGACCAAGTTTTTGCATTTGGTATTAGCGAAGAGAAATAAATTTGGTTCTTATTGCCTGTTCTTGTATCTAGCCAAACTGCATAAAAATGATCCTTTTTGTCCGCTGCTATGCTCATCAAACCTTCTGGTGCAGATCCTTTAATATTGTTTATTGTACCCATATCTTTCCAGCTTTTGGCAGAGTGGTTAAGCTGGAACCAATGAATATTGCCGGATTTATCAATAGCAGTAATAACTGAATAGTTACCAGAACTGGCTATTTGAGGCCCTCTGGACATTCCTAAATGCATATTATGTATTTGTGCAACCAAAACTGGTTCCGAAAAAACAATTCCTTTGTCTGTAGAGGTCGAACAAAATATCTTGTCTTCCTGTCCAAATACCACTCGTATTATTCCCCTGTTATCTTCACTGATCTGTGGCTGTTTTCCTTCTGAGATCGTATCTTTTTTTACTTTTGCCCAAGATGCTAGCATCAAAAAAAATACTCCTGATAAAATTGCTAATAGTGCTTTTTTCATGATAAGAATTATAATAATGAGACGTGTTTTTTGGATAGGTCTTCAAATTTAATATTATAAACCATTTGTTCAGAGTTTAACTGTTCTTTTTATATTGTTTTGCTGATTTCCCAAATACACCCTTTAATACCTTTTTTAGGTGGCTTTCATCTATAAAATTCATTTCGATAGCAATCTCTGATATGGTAAGGATGTAATCTTTGATAGCATTACCTGTTTCATTTTTAAATATCTCCTTAAAAAGTGAGGCTCATTCCAATAAGTTAGATGGATTGGATCAACTCCGGTAGAAATAAACATGTTTTTCTTAGTCAAGGCTCTCATTTCAACAAATAATTCGAAATATATTTAAACTTCCTCAACATTCAGCACAGGTTTGAATATTCGAGAAAATATTTATTCATAATCATTCTTAATAATTTGTTTTTTATAAAAAGATCCGGTAGTATTGTGAACTATTCAATTTTAGTCTAAATAAGATGAAGCATTTTTTTACCCTAATAACGGGACTGGTAATAAGTTTTAATGTATCAGGTCAAAAGAAAAACTCCGAAAAACCGTTAAAATTATCTGACAGTAGTAGTATTGCAATGCCCCAGGTGATTATCATTGGCAAAAGAGATGGCATGATCAATAAAGTTCCTGGGTCAGGAAATATTTTGAACCAAAAAGAGATTAAACTTTTTTCACCGGTTAGTTTGAACGAAGTTTTACGTAAAGTTAGTGGCGTAAATGTGGTGGATGAAGAAGGAGCTGGATTAAGAGTTAACATTGGCATCCGTGGTCTGGATCCGGATAGGAGCCGTAATATTTTAATGCTCGAGGATGGAGTTCCTATAGCCCTTGGACCTTACGGAGAACCGGAAATGTATTTCACACCTTCCATTGATAAAATGGCGGGAATTGAAATTCTTAAAGGAAGCGGTCAAATACTTCATGGCCCGCAAACCATCGGCGGAATAGTAAACTTTTTTACAGCAGATCCGCCATTCCGCCAAACAACCCGTATCAAATTAATGGGCGCTAAAAACGGCTACTTTTCAGGTTTTGGAACCTACGGCAACACCATTGGCAAAACAGGATTTATCATTTCTTACCTTCATAAAAGAGCAGATGAGCTGGGTCCTACCCGTTTTAGATTAAATGATCTTTCTGCAAAAATCAAGATCAGCCTGGATTCGAATTCCAGCCTGGGGATAAAACTGGGTTATTACGAGGAAGAATCCAATTCTACCTATCTGGGCTTAACGCAAACTATGTTTGATAAAGGCGATCAGGACTTTATACGTATGTCTGCTTCTGATAAATTACCTATCAAACGTTACTCTGTAAGTGCTACGCACCAATTGCAGATTAATCAGAATATCAGCCTGAAAACAACGGCTTTTGCTTATACCACAAGCCGCAATTGGCAGCGTCAGGACTTTTCTTTTAATTCAGCTGCCGCTAATCAAACAGGCATTATCTGGGGTGATCCTGGTATATCAAACGGTGCGGTTTATATGATCAATTCTACTGGTAACCGTAACCGCCAGTTTGTTGTGGCTGGCCTGGAGCCACGCTTGAGTATAAAACATCGTCTTTTAAATATTGACAATGAACTCGAGACAGGCGCCCGTTTTCTGTATGAAAAAGCTGACGAACAATTTATAATAGGGAAAGATGCAAGTTCGTCAGAGGGAACTATGCGTGATAAAGAGCTGCGAACAGGCAATGCATTCAGTGCCTATATTCAGAACAAATTTAACATTACTTCTAAACTCTCAGTAAGCGG
This sequence comes from Pedobacter sp. CG_S7, assembly GCF_040544395.1. NCBI lineage: Bacteria > Pseudomonadati > Bacteroidota > Sphingobacteriia > Sphingobacteriales > Sphingobacteriaceae > Pedobacter > Pedobacter sp. CG_S7. The sequence goes on from NZ_JBEONS010000026.1 coordinate 3,264, forward strand.
CGGTATGAGAATCGAAAACTTTGATTACGAACGCCAGATCCTTCGTGGAAGATACCGAATCAATAATGTTAATAATGTAATCAGGGATACCAGCATTATTGCCAGTGATAACACCTTTGCTATTATTCCTGGTGCCGGACTTACCTTTGCAGCCAGCGATAATATTAATTTATTTGCAGGAGTACATAAAGGATTTGCACCTCCAAGAATTAAAGATGCCATAACATCCAATGGCGTTCCTTACAACCTCGATGCGGAATTAAGTACAAATTATGAATTGGGAACCCGCATGCATTTCGGAAATTTTGCAAGCGCAGAATTAACCGGTTTTATTTTGAATTTCCAAAACCAGATCATCCCGGTTTCCAATTCATCAGGTAATCTTAATTCCACCGGAGTTGTAAATGGCGGACAAACCTTACACAAAGGCATTGAGGCAGCCTTTAAAATTGATTTGGGTGAGATCTCAGGCTCCAGGCATTCATTCACTGTTGAATCTAATATTACTTTACAGAAGTCTGAATATAATAATGACCGCTTTATTCCGGTGAAAGGCCAGACAGTTAATGTCAAAAACAACCAACTTCCCTATTCAGCAAAGCTGATGGTGTGGAATGCCATAGGAATGGATTTGCAAAATGGCTTCGGATTCAGAGTATCCGGAAATTACATAAGCGCCCAGTTTACAGATGAATTAAACACAGAACTAGCCTCAGCGAATGGGAGAACCGGAAAAATAGACAGTCGCTTTGTGGTAGATGCGAACGCCTTTTACAACATTCCAAAAACTAAAGCTGCTTTTAATGTGGCGGTAAAAAACCTTACAAACCAGCGATATATTACTACCAGGCGACCTGAAGGTATTCGTGTAAGCTTACCCCGAATGCTTACAGCAGGTTTCGAAGTGAATTTTTAATAGATCATCATAACAATTTTAATTCATCCCGTTCTTTAGCCTTGATTGTTCACCGGGTTCATTATTATGCGCGTTCCTGGCCACAACGGCCATTCTCTTAGGTGATAACTTTTTAAGCTTATACAGGAAAGTGGTTTTACCGGTGCCGGCCTTACCTGTCAGAAAGATATTTTTGTCGGTAAATTGTACAAAATCAAAAGCCAGATCCAGCAGGGAATTTTGTTCCATAATGAATGCTTTTGGAAGGTTGGATGTGCTGAAAAACTAATGTTTAAAATTCTAAAATTATTATTAGATTAGCAATCTAAAATTATTTACTGTATGAAGAAAATTATTATTTACCTTTTTATCTCATTCACAAGCCTGCTTATGTTAACCAAATCCACCAATGCACAAAACACAACAACTTCCAAGCAGTTGTTAAGACATGTTGTGTTGTTTAAATTTAAAGACGATTCAAAACCTGCGGATATTAAAAACGTTGAAAATGCTTTCCGTAGTTTATCCGACAAGATTAGTTTGATAAAAGATTTTGAATGGGGAACAAATAATAGTCCTGAAAAACTGAACCAGGGCTTAACGCATTGCTTTTTTGTAACCTTCAATAAGGAGAAGCACAGGGATGATTATTTAGTTCATTCGGCACACAAAGCATTTGTTGAAATATTAAAACCGCATTTAGACAAAGTAACAGTTATTGATTATTGGGCTGAAAAGTAAATGACGCTGCTATAATGCTTTTTAAAGAGTGCCATTCAGCTTAAAGGATTAAGGGAATCCTGAAAGCCGACTTCCAGTTTTTTTATAAATTCTCATAAATAGCTAATTAATTAAATTCTAATTTTATACAAAAAAATTTATTAAGCATGAAATTCAAAATTATTCCAGTGCTTCTATTAACAGTCATGTCAGGATTTTCTTCCCGTCTTTTCAGTCAATCGAAGAATTCATATTTTTATGAAATAAAGGTTTATCATTTAGCCAATCAGGAGAAGGAAGCTATTGTAGATGACTATCTAAAAAAGGCATTTTTACCTGCCTTAAATCGTAATGGAGTAAAAGCGGTGGGCGTTTTTAAACCCATTGGAAATGATACTTCGCAGGACAGACGTATTTATGTTTTAATTCCATTTAAATCTGCAAAGCAATATGCTGATATGAGCGATCGATTGGAAAAAGATCAGCAGCATGCCGAAAGTGGAAAACTTTATCTGGATGCAGCATATAATAAAGCGCCATATATAAGAATGGAATCGATTTTTATTAAAGCATTCGCTAATATGCCAAATCTTCAGATCCCTGCATTAAAGAATGAACCTCAGAAAAGAGTCTATGAATTACGTAGTTATGAAGGACCAACGGAGAAAGGCTATTTAAGAAAAGTTCATATGTTTAACCAGGGCGGAGAGATCAGCTTATTTAAACGTCTTGGTTTTAATGCTGTATTTTATGGCAGCGTAATATCTGGAAGCCGAATGCCGAATTTAATGTACATGACATCCTTTGAAGATATAGCCTCCCGGGAGAAGCATTGGGATGCTTTTAGAACGGACGCTGAATGGAAAAAACTTTCTGCTATGGATTTTTATAAGAATACCGTTTCAAAAAGCGATATTATTCTCCTGCATCCTACAGAATATTCGGGTATATAATATAAAACCTTGATTTCATACTTTCTGATTTTATTAAAGCAAATTTCGGTAAACTTAGCAAGATGACTGTTTGCAAAGCCCTGAAGATTGTATGCAAATCAAGGTTATGGTAACTATTAAATCACTTTAATAACATTTTCACTATTCGCTTCTTCCAACCAGCCAAATGGCACGAGATGCTTCTCCGTTAAGCCCTGTTCTTTAAGAATCCGCTCAAATTCTGCTGTACCCTCAGCGGTCACTGCCACTAATAACCCACCACTGGTTTGCGGATCTGCCAGAATGAATCTTTGCTCATCGGTCAGCGTACTCACTTTATGACCATAACTATTCCAATTACGTTGCGTTCCGCCCGGATAACAATTTTGACTTAGGTAATTTGGCAAAGAGGCAATTACCGGAACTTTATCAAATTCAATCACGGCCGACAACCCACTTCCATCACACATTTCAGCCAGATGCCCCAGCAATCCAAACCCGGTAACGTCAGTCATCGCCATTACAGTCTCCAACTTACCAAATACTTCGCCCAATTTATTTAAAGTTACCATACTTTTTAGTGCAACAGCGGCATCCTCAGGAAGTAAAACACCTTTCTTTTGTGCGGTAGATAAAATACCTACTCCTAATGCTTTGGTTAAATACAATCGGCAGCCAGCAGTAGCTGTTGAATTTTGTTTTAAATCTTTAATAGCAACAAGCCCATTTACAGATAAACCAAACACAGGCTCAGGACAATCAATACTATGACCTCCAGCAAGTGTAATACCTGCTTCTGCACAAATGGACCTCGCTCCATCCAAAACCCTTTGTGCTATTTCTGGTGCCAGTTTTTCAATTGGCCAGCCTAGTATTGCGATAGCCATAACAGGCTTTCCACCCATAGCGTAAACGTCACTAATGGCATTGGCTGATGCAATTCTGCCAAAATCATAAGCATCATCCACAATCGGCATAAAAAAATCTGTCGTAGAAATTAATCCTGATCCATTACCCAGGTCGAATACCGCAGCATCATCCCTTTTATCATTCCCAACCAATAAACGTGGGTCGATAACAGAAGGGACATTGCTATGTAAAATAGTGTCAAGTATAGCAGGACTGATTTTACAGCCGCATCCTGCGCCGTGTGAGTATTGGGTAAGTTTTATATCTTTCAATTCCATTTTTATTAATTTATTTTAAGTTGGCTCCAACTACTGAATCCAAAATCCGGATAGCATTCGAGACTACCTCTTTACTATTTATAGGTATAGTAAGCACATTTTCTTTATCTCGCTTGCTTAAGCCATTGTTATACGTCTTATCATAATACACCAAAACGATGCGAATAAAGTCAGCCATTCTATCCTCACTTATTGCTGCTATGGCATTTTTAGTTTCTTGGGGGCCCAATCGCTTCCATATTCGCTCTGTACAAGCGATCAGGAAATCCTTATCTAGAGCACCATATTCTTTACAGAGTAATTCAACCCTTTGCTCAATAGGAACATCAATGTTGATTAACTTAGCACTCCTCATCTGTTCCCAGAAAGACTTCGGTATGCATCTTTTACCTATAGTCAGACTTTCATCTTCCACCCAGATGCGGCGATGTTCATCAAGGCCCTTTAACTGAAAAGCTAAGTTATTCTCAAATTGCTCTTGCGTAGGTTGCACCATGCTATTCATTGTGCCATAAGATGATCCCTGATGCTGGGCTAGATCTTCAAGATCAATTTGCTGTTCATCCAACAGTTTAAACTGTTGGAGCAATTTTGTTTTACCAGAGCCAGTCATCCCGCCCAATATGGTCAACTCATAAGTTTTTTCAAATTGTTCAATAGTCCAACTGCGATAACTCTTATATCCACCCTCGATCAAATAAACTTCGAATCCATATAAATCAAGCGCCCAAGCCATTGCACCACTTCTCATGCCCCCACGCCAGCAATGAACCGCAATTATCTTAGCAGGTGCAATTTCTAAAGCCTGTTTAATAAAACCAGACCATTTGTTACCTGTCAGATCAAAACCTAACAAAATAGCCTGCTCTCTTCCTATTTGTTTGTAGGTAGTACCCACTTGAACGCGTTCCTCATTGCTAAATATGGGAATGTTAAAAGCGCCTGGCACTTTCCCCTGTTCGAACTCTGCAGGGGTTCTGACATCAATTAAAGGAATAAAGTTAGGCAGACCGATAAAGTCGTTAATGGTAATAGATTTGATCATTATCTTTATTTGGTGCAAAGATGCAAAAATCACATTAAAAAAATGTTCTTCAGCAAAATGAACCAACTTTAAGCACTTAAAAAAACTCGTTTAGGATTTTTAAAGAATTATTTCTCCTTACTCCAGAATTTAAATTTGGAACTCCGCTGAGGAATAAATTCTTTAACAGCTGCTGCAGCCTGAATGGGCAAATCAGACTCAAGTATGTCTGCGCCATGACGCATAATAGTTTTATATGCAGCCGTCCTTTCTGCAGCATCCTTAGATTTATCATAAGATGAAGCAGCAGAAATCATACACATCACTCCTTTTGCATGAAGCAGCTTTAATACCTCAAGGTTTTCTGGTGTTGGTTTTGCACCAATGTATGCAATCATACTGTTCCAGGGGATACCCGCCCTTTCATATTCATAATATGTCTTTTTGTTAAGGATAAATGCAGAAAACATTCTGTTTGGATTATCCTGAAGGTAAAACTTTGCTTCTTCGGGCTGATGAACAGTTAGCATAATCACATCATTACCACTTTCCTTTAGCAATTTAGCTGTTTTTTCTAAAGGCACATCTTTATGATCAAGATTCAAAATAGTCTTACCTTTACTCCATAAAATAGCCTCTTTCAACAACGGAATTTTAAAATCGGTAACATTACCTTCTGGGTCTTTCAACCTGAACTTTTGCAATTCTTCCCAAGTATAATCCGAAACTTTGCCTTTTCCAGTAGTCGTTCTATCAAGCGTCTCATCATGCATTAAAACAATTACACTATCTTTTGTGAGACGTGGATCTATTTCAAAAAAGGCTGGCGTATAACGAAGGGTGTTTTCAAAAGTTGCTATGCAATTTTCCGGAAACCCTATGGTAGTACCACCCCTATGCCCACTAATAAGTGGTAAGTCTTTACCCTTATAGTAAAAATATTGACGAAGCTGTTTTGCGTTTTTTATTTTTAATTTATGAACGCTTGTTTGTGCACTTACGTGCTGAATAAATCCAATGATGACTACTAAAATAAGGGCAGTAAATTTTAATTTCATTTTTATAATATGTTAATGAAGCAATTAATTTATTGCTATTTACCAATTTTAAAGTTAGCTCTTCATTATCATATCATTCAAATAATGTTACGGATGTACAACAGACCAGCCTTGCTGCTGCCGGATAATAATCTCCCCATTTCCACTCGGCACAAAACTAATAAAATCAAATAATTCACTCTTTTCTATCTTTCTTTCCCTTAAGGTATTTTCGCATTGCGCCAGCAATACTCCTTTTTCCTTTAGCGCCTGAAGTGGCTCCTGGTATTTTCCAGATTTGCTGTATACAGCCACACCATCCCCAAATACAATGAGTTCAACTTCAAGTTTTCCTTTAAGCCTAGGGTCTTCCAGGGCATTCTTGATGTTTCTAAGTGTCCCACTGATCTTTTTATCATCGCCACTGTTCAATACGTATAAAGCTTTATAATGTTTTTTATTTGCTTTTGCTCCCGTAAAAGTAGCTGGGGCAGTTTGAGCTACAGCAGGTTTTATAAAAAAAAGCAACACAAATGCGGTTAATAATAGAGAATAGTTCTTCATTAGAATATATTGTTTAAAATGGTGATAAAGCTATCATAAAATTTGATTTCTTTTTTTTTTCAATAGGCTTAAATGGGCCATATTTATGTTGTTTCTCATTAAATTCATCTTGATAAAGACCAAATGGAAAATCTATTGGTTTTGTTGATAAAACCTTATAATCGCCATACTGATCTTTATGTGGCCTGGGCTGGGAGTTAACATACGCAGCAACATTCCATGCCTCTTCATCTGTAAGCTGCGTATTCTGATAACTGGCGCCAAGAGGCATGTTATTTTTCACAAATCCAGAGAAATTTCTTAAACGATACATGCCAGCACCATCATTATAACTACCACTACCCCATAACGGAGGAATTGTGCTGTTATTCTCATGACAGCTCTTACATTTTGCAATATAAACAATCTTCCCCTTTATTGGATCTGCGGCATAATCCAGGTAAGGCAGCTTTTCTACAGATGGTGCCTTTAATTTCGATGATTTTACCAAATCCTTAGCCACCCATTCCAAATAAGCCAATATCGCTTTCATTTCTTTGCTGTCTTCCTTAAGGGCTATTCCATTCAAACTACGCTCAAAGCATTCATTAATTCTTTCACTTGCCTGTTCAACCCTCCCGCTCCTATTGCTCAGTTTAGGATAGCTAAAAAAAAATACCGAAAAATTATTTGCATAAGGTTTTGTCCCTGCATCCAAGTGGCAATTCTGGCAATTCATTCCATTACTAATTTGTGCCACGCTACCCTTCGGCCCTAAATATAATGAAGTGTGTACAATAAGTTCCCTCCCATAGCTGATCATTTCCCCATTGTTTCTCAATGGTATTGTAGTCGTAACATTGCTCTTTAAATCCGTAGGCCTTTCTTTATTTTCCTTTCGGTTCTGAGTAATCACCGCTATGACTATCATCATCAGAATAATTATAAATAAATAAATAACATAACTAGAAAACCTCAATTTGGTTTTACCTTCTATTTTTTCATTCTCCTGACCTTCCATTTTTCCTGAAGCATTTTGGCATCGTTAATATTATTTCGTCTATTTTTCATCAGTTTAATTATGTCTTTAACGGTGATGAAGCTATCATATGCTTCTATTCAATGCTATTTGTAAACTGTAAGCTTATGATGGTTTCATCTAATCCTGATTTAAGCAATAAAAAGCGAACTATACCCTATAATTTTCCTTTTAATATTTTATTCCAATATAACCAAGGCAAAACCTTTTTCTTCAGAAGCCACATGCTATATCTTTCTTTTGCCTGGTTAAAAGGAAAGGTTTCCATGGGCTTGTTATTATAATCGAATTCTGCTAACACCAATTTTCCGTAACCAGTAATCAGCGGACAAGAGCCATAGCCGTTATAAACCTCATTCATTTTCACCCCCTCCATTAAGTGCAATAAATTCTTTACCAGCACTGGTGCTTGCTTGCGAATTGCTGCCCCAGTTTTGGAATTTGGAGTGCTCCCTGCATCTCCACAACCGAAAACATTTTTGTATCGGTTATGTTGAAGGGTATCTTTATTTAAATCTACCCAACCTAAAGGATTATCTTTTACCGAAAGCGGACTATTTTTAATAAAATCAGGTGCAGATTGGGGCGGTGTAATATGGATCATATCAAAAGACTGCGAAACACGGATTATTTCTTCATTCGCATTTTTTGTTTCAAAATAAGCTAGCTTTAAATCCCCGTCAATCGCTACAAGATTATGGCTAAAGTGTGTATGTATACCATATCTGGCAACGACCTTATTAAGTGTATCCGCATATTTTTTTACCCCAAATATAGACGTGCCTCCACTATAAAAATGAACCTCAGTGTTATCCTGAAACCCATGTTTCCTGAGGTAATCAGCGCTGAGGTACATAATCTTCTGCGGTGCACCACCACATTTTATAGGGGTATTAGGGTTTGTGAAAATTGCCCTTCCAGATTTTAAATTTTTAAGTGTTTCCCAAGTGTAAGGAGCCTGATTAAATAAGTAATTACTACAAACTCCATTTTTACCCAATGTTTCTTTCAGTCCTTTTATCTTATCCCAATCCAGTTGTATACCGGGAGCAACAATCAAATAGTCATAATTAATGACATTGCCACTTTTACAAGTTAAAGAGTTGTTCTCAGGCTGGAAGGTGGTAACACTGTCTTGTATCCAATCGGCATTCTTCGGAATAACATCAGCTTCATTCCTAACCGTTTTCTGTATATCAAATACACCACCACCAACCAATGTCCAGGCTGGCTGATAATAATGTTTGTCTGAAGGGTCAATAATCCCAATGTCTAATTTACGGCTTTTAAGGAGCAGCTGTGCTGCAATAGAAATACCTGCATTCCCTCCTCCAACTATTAAGATTTGATAATGTGTTTTCATAATTTATGGGATTAGCTATGTATCGAATGTTTGATAACAGTTTAATTTTGGTTTAAACAAACTTAACTAATCTTGGTTTTTTTCTATGTAACCTAAGTCACACTACAGTGAATCAAGGTCAAATAAATGCTTAATCATACTTAGCTGCTGTTTTCATGATTACAATTACAAACTATGGTGCTATTCCTGATTCGTAGTGAGTCAACAGTGAGTCAAGGGTGAGTCAACAGTGAGTCAACCTTTTATCGAAGAAACCCTTGACTCACCCTTGACCGAAAGCGCAGTCAGTGTTAACTCATTAACTTAGTACAGTAGAGGTTTTGAAGCTGTAGGTTTTTGTATAAAAATAACCCAATGGGTATGGGTAGCCAAAAAGTTAAAAAACGATAGATTAAGGTTAAAATTAAGGCGGCATGAATAGGCAAGGTTAATATTGTAAAATATCGCTGCAGGCGAGAAAACCGGCTCAATTTATGCAAAATGTAACCAACTGTTTTTTTATTGCTTAGCATAACCATCACCAGAAACAAAAAGAAGTAAAATATAAACCCGATGATGGCGACATAATTAAGTATAGGGTTATTTTTAACCCTTTCGAAAATATACCAATTATAGAAAACAAGCAACAGCAGTAATTGAAAACATAACCATTACCGCTAAGGCCACCGGTATTTTCTAGCTTACGGATATAATGTAGCGCAAAATAAAAGACCAGCATAGATAAATCATAAAAGGCTATTCTTGATGCGCTAAATAAATGATGCTTTTTTGCTGCTATCATAATTTAACTGTTTCACCCCAATTATTTAGACCACTTTTTATAAAACCAGCGTTTAAGTAACTCTGCTGAAATAATATAACCTATAATAAGAAGTATCATCCAGCCATAAAATACCAGCGGTAATTTGACAAAACCGAACCAATCGGCAATTGGGGTATATGGGATTAAGAGCACCACTACTAAAATAAATATGGTAGCTAAAGACAAGTAGTTGCTGGGTAAACTTTTAAAGAATGGCAGGCGTGTACGCACCACAAGAACGATCAAACTTGCTGAAATTACTGATTCTGTAAACCAGCCTGTTTGAAAAACCTGCTCATCAGCATGAAGAACATGCAATAAAATAACGAAAGTTAAATAATCAAAAACAGAACTTAACAAACCAAAAGCCATCATAAACCGCTTAATAAAACCGAGGTTCCATCGTTGCGGAGCCTGTATATTTACCTCGTCAACCCTATCTGTAGCAATTGCCATCTCTGGAAAATCTGTTAATAAATTAGTTAGCAGGATTTGTTTGGGCAATAAAGGTAAGAAAGGCAGAAATAAAGAAGCTCCGGCCATACTGAACATGTTGCCGAAATTAGCACTTGTAGCCATAAAAATATATTTCATGGTATTGGTAAAAGTTCTACGTCCTTCTATAATACCTTTTGCCAGCACATCCAAATCACGGCTTAACAATACAATATCGGCTGCCTGCTTTGCTACATCAACAGCAGTATCAACGGAGATACCTACATCTGCTACATGAAGGGCAGGCGCATCATTGATCCCATCACCCATAAAACCAACCACATGACCGGCCTTTTTCAACATGTTAATGATCCTTTCTTTTTGATTAGGTTCTACCTCTGCAAAAAGGTCTGTTTTTGGGGCTTTATGCAGTAATGCTGCATTACTCATTTTTTGAATCATTGCCCCCGTAAGCACCTTCGGTGCTGCAATACCGATCTCAATAGCGAGACTAGTGGCAACTAGCGCATTATCTCCAGTTATAATTTTTAATTGTACACCAAGCTGATTTAGCTTTGTTATCGTTGCGGCCACGTTGGCTTTAGGAGGGTCATACAGTGTAATAAAACCCAAAAAGATCATTTCTTTCTCCTCATCCCTTGTAAAATCCTCTCCGTTATTCCATGGTTTATAGGCAACCCCGAGCGTACGAAACCCTAAATCGCTGAATTTCCTGTAGCATTCATCAATAGAGTCCAGGTGGCTTTTATCCAGACTTTGCAATTGCCCATCTTCTAATTCCACCTGATTGCAGATGGAAATGACATTATTTAAAGCCCCCTTTGTGATGGCGATGCTTTCTTTCGAACTTTTAACCTGTACAGTCAATCGTTTACGGATAAAATCGTATGGAACCTCTGATTGAATATTAAAGGTATTTACAGGTCCTTTAAAGCTCCTGCAAATTGCCTCATCAATAGGATTATGGAAGCCTTGCTGCATAGACGCATTTAGCCAGGCATATTCCAGCACCTTTTCATTGTGTTTACCATTAATAGCTAAAGTATCTTTCAGGTTAACCTTTCCTTGGGTAATGGTACCTGTTTTATCAGAACACAATATGTTCATGCTGCCAAGGTTTTCTATTGCGGATAAACGTTTAACAATTACCTGCTGACTGGCCATTCGCTTTGCACCCGTGGCTAAATTTACACTTACAATAGCTGGCAGCAGTTGTGGTGTTAAGCCGACAGCAAGTGCAAGAGAAAACAAAAAAGAATCGAGAACAGGCTTATGCAATAACACGTTAATGGCAAAAACAATTAATACCAGCAACATGGTAATTTCCATCAGCAAATATCCAAAACGACGGATACCTTTTTCAAAATCTGTTTCATTATTTCTGGATTGAAGTTCCAAGGATATTTTACCAAATTCTGTTTGCTTACCTGTCTGAACAATCAATACCGTAGCCTTTCCACTAATCACATGAGAGCCCATAAACAAAGCATTGTATCTTTTTGCCAATGGCGTTTGTATGGGTAATACGGCACACTTTTTCTCCACAGGAAAAGTTTCTCCGGTAAATGCGGCCTCGTCAACAAATAATTCATGAGATTCCATTAATAAGGCATCACCAGGAACTATATCTCCCGCCGAGAGCAATACAATATCTCCGGGAACAATAGATTCCAATTGGAGATCTTGCTTTTGTCCGTCTCTTAAAACAGTGCAATGCAGTCTTACTAATTTCAATAATTCCTTTACTGCATTGGCAGCGCCCATTTCTTGCCAAAAGCCTAAAAAACTGCTGAGCAATACAATGGATAAAATAATGAGGGTATCGGGCACATCACCCAAAACGGCAGATAACAATGCCGCAGCTATTAAAAGTATATTAATAGGGCCTTTAAACTGCGACAGGAAAAGCACAAACCTGGAAACATTAGCTGTGTCTTTTACGGTGTTTAAACCATATTCTTTTAGTCGTAAATTGGCTTCTTTGCCACTCAAACCATTTAAACTGGTTCCAAGTTTAGTCAAAGTATCCTGTTGGCTTAAATGCCAGAAGTTTGGGTTTTGGAAAAGTTGATTTTTCATGAAGCATTCCTAAAAGTAGGCTACCCTTTTTTTTCCTTAATATTTACCCTTACCAGATATAATCATATCGGCAAGCCGTTTATCCAAATCATAAATATCATTCCTGAAATTCAACTGATGGTTACGATCCGTAAAAGCAGTCAAATAAGCAATGTAAACAGGAACTTTCTCTTTTAAAGTAACCGTACTTTCTACGCCAGCATGCATAGCGCTGTCTATTCTATTGGCATCCCATTCCGTTTGGTTTTTAAGCAAGAAATTGGCCAGTTTAACCGGTTCGTTAACCCGAATACAACCATGACTAAAAGCCCTGGTTGACTCGCCAAACAAGGACTTGGACGGGGTGTCGTGCAAATAGATATTATAACTATTAGGAAAAAGAAATTTAACTAATCCCAATGAGTTTTCAGGACCAGGTTTTTGCCTTATTATGGGTAAGCCGTCTCTGTAACCTGTAATTTCCATGTCGTGCTTCGCTAAATAATTTTGATCTTTCCGCATTGCTGGAATAATCTCCTTGCGTAAAATTCCATTTGGCACATTCCAGTAAGGACTAAAAACAACATATTTAATTTCTCCGTAAAAAACCGTTGTTTGATGAACGGTTTTTCCAACAACCACCTTACAGCTCCACAATAAACTTTCGCCGTTGTAAACATGCAACTTGAACTCTGGAATATTTACCGCCAGGTATTTCCTGTCCAAATTAATTGGAAGCCATCTGCTTCGCTCCATATTCACCAATATTTGTTTTATTCTGTTTTCCAATGGCACATTGAGCTGTTCCAAAGTCTTTTTTGCGAACACCCCATCAATTTCCAAGCCATGGCGCCCCTGAAACAGTTCTACAGCATCGAGTAATTCATCAGAAAAAACAGTACTCAAGGTATCCCCTTTATAATCATTTAATTGATATAACCGTTTTTTAATCAGACTGATTACCGCTGCGCTATCGCCTAATTTATAGCTTTTCTTAGGCATAGCAATTGGTTTCCATTCTTCCTTAATATCCAGATCCCGATATTTCTGCAACCAACCTCTTAACAATTCGTATTGGCGATTAACCGGTTCACGTATCGATCCAACAGGTTCTGGGCTTTTCAAAAGACTGTCCAGGTACTGCTCATAATTCACTTTTTTTCTGGGCAAATACCACCCAGTCGATTTACTGGCCCCACTACTCATTCCCTGCCATGCAACTTTTGAAAAAACAAAATACTGTGCCGTGAGCATAAGTTCCAATTCCAGGTTTGGCTGTTTACTTTTAGTGGGCACATTATAAATTAAGGAGTCCAATTCTTTTTTATACGGTGTGTTGCTATAAATTCCTTCCGTTTCAAGGTTTAGTATCCTGTTTGCCAGGTTCCCTGCATATTCAACTAACCTTCCATCATCAAACCAGGCATAAGCATAATTTCTACTCTTGTAAAAGCGCCTGATTTCGCTTGTAGAAGTTTTAAACGTGGGATAGGTCAATAGAAAAGAATCAATTTTAGTACTATCAAAAACAGTTTTGGACTGTGCGCTAAAATTCCCAGGAATAGTTTGATTCCAATCTTTAACTACAGCATCAATTACAACCATTTTTTTCTTTGCTTGTTGGTTACAACTGCTCAGTAAAGGGTTAATGAACAAAAACACGAGTAAGAAGTACTTTAAAATAGGAGACGGCATAGTGCGGACAATTTAGAGTGTAATTAAGTAAAATAAACAGAATAAAGAAATGAGAACAATCAATATATAATATGATTAAGATCAATGTTATACACCATATTTAAGGTTAACTTAGGATACCTAATCATTGTTTTATGAACACTAATTTAAGCCCGGAAATAAAAGAAGTTATAGCAGCACTTCATTACAGGCCTGCAGTTTCTATCTTAATGCCATTAGAAGCTAAAATCAGTTTAAAAACCGAGCTCAATCATGCTTTAAAAATAGCTTCAGATAAGGTTGAGCGTGCCTTATTAAATGATTTCCCAAATGAGATATGTGAGCAAATAATGCAAAGACTTGCTGAGCTGATTAAAGAAATTGATTTCGATACCACAAAAAAAAGTATCGCAATTTATGTTTCACTAGTTTTTCAGAAAGTTTACTACCTTGATGTACCTGTGGAAGAAAAAATTATTGTCGATGAGTCCTTTGAAATCCGCGACCTCATTTACAGTAAAAAACAACAACACAGCTTTCTATTACTATTTTTAAGCGGAAAGCAAAGTCGGATGTTCCTGACCGACTTTAAAACACTTACCCGTCTAAAGGCCAACATACCAGAAGATTTAACTGAATATGAAGAATCGCCAGGAGAGATAGTCAATTTTTCGGATATGACTAATTATAAGCAAACCATGGTTGACAATTTTCTGTTACAGATGGATAAAGAACTTCATACTGTTCTTCACGACCACCCCTTGCCAGTTATTGTTTTAGGTAATGAAAAAATATTGGGCCATTTTAAGAAGTCTAGCGAAAATGTCAAATCTATTATAGCTTATGTAGATGGCAGTTATGACAATGCAACAATTCCTCAGCTAAAAGAACTGCTGCAACCATATCTTGATGCCTGGGAAACAGACAACGACAAGGAGGTGCTGAACCAGTTAGATGCAGCTGCGGGTAAAAACCAATTGGCAATAGGCATAAAAGAGGTTTGGAAGGAAGCAATGAACCAACCAGGAAAACTTCTAGTGGTAGAAAAAAACTTTAAATATCCTGCTCAAAGAGGCAGTTCGCCAGAGGCTATAGAGGAATTAGTTGAGCCTTATAACCAATTCTCTTACATCAGAGATGCTGTAGATGATGTGATCGAAAAAATATTACTAAATGGTGGTGATGTGGAATTTACAGCTCCTGAAGTTTTAAAAGAATATAGCCACATTGCTTTGATAAAATATTTTTAACTATGGTTAGTGTGTCGGTTTGTTATTAATAATCTACTTAAGGTAAACAAACAAGCATCTTTGACTTTTGGATTCGTACAGTTAGAAAGCTTTACTGCAGTTTCTTTGATATAGGTTAGCATTATAGGATCATTCACATTAAGAACTCTCATTTGTTCCTGATCTACAATTTCTTCAAATTTTGTAACATGCTAATCTATAAAACCTTGATACTTTTGTAAAGCATTTTTTAGCTGAAAAGAGCTTGCTTTATCGATCCAATGTATTAAGCTGTTCTTTAATTTTATTTGAGCACAGAATTACGGAGTGTTTCATCACCATTAAAAACATAATTAATAATGAAAACCATCGTTGTATTAATTGACCCATCACATTCAAGCGCTCCTGTAGGAGACTACTGCTTATTATTGGCTTCGAAACTCCGAGCGAATATTCTTTTATTTAGCACCTATTTACTCCTTCCAGAGACGGCTATTTATTCGGGCGCTCCATGGATTGATCAGGGAACATCAATTTGGAAAGCCGATACAAAAGAAAAACTACAAAAAACAGCCACAAAATTAACATCAAATTATAATAAATTGTATCCTGATGGTTTTAAACTAACTATACATATACAACTTGCTGAAGGGAATGTTGGTACCTGCGTTGCAGACCTCATCAAAAATAAAAAAATAGAATTAGTAATGATGGGTGCAAAATCTGGCAGCACTATTGATCATATACTGTTGGGAAGTGATACACGTTCGGTTATCAATCATAGTCTCCGTCCTATTTTAATCATTCCTCAGGATATTTCATTAAGAAAAATGGACCGAATAACCTTCGCCTCTAATTTTGATTTGAATGAAATTAAAGGTATTACTTACCTGGTTAAATTAGCAAGGCTATTCGATTTCCATATGGAAATAATTCATGTGAGGGAAATTGGTGAAAAAGATCAATTACAACCTGACCAAGTAAAAAGTTTTATGGACCAGGTAGAAAATTTAAAATACCCGAAGATAAACCATCAATTTATTAGAGGAAAAGAAATTGTACCGCGGCTCAACCGGTTTTGTAAAGAGACCAGCTCTGATATGCTCGCACTTGTACATTATCAAAGCAATTTTCTGAAAAGACTTTTAACGAAAAGCACAACAAAAACAGCCTTGTCTAATCAAAAAATTCCTTTACTCGTTTACCCATCGAAAATGGAATAAGTCATTTAGAGAGAGGTCATCTCATAAGTAAAATCAACATTTGAGATGACCTCTTGAATACGATAAATCAGCTATATTTCAAAATGAGTGTCAACTGTCCTGCGTGATATGCAGTGTGAGAAATTATCCTTCCAATTGCTTCAGCTTTTGTTTTTGCACCAAACTCATTGGTGATGATGGTTTGCTGCCAATCTTGATCGCTTTGCATTTCAATAATCGCTTTCAAACTATCGTAAGCAAACTGCTGGTATTCTAATAACTCTTCGAGGTTTGTCCATTCGCCGGTATCGTGTTGCGCAATTAAAGTTTTAGCGGAAACTTTAACTTCATTTGCACCAAATACATTTTTAGCAAACAATAATTCAACATCACCAATATGACGAATAAGAAACCCTGCGCTATTTTTAGTATTCACCAACTTCTTTTTTAAATCTTCAGCAGTAATAGCTATCAATAAATTAATAAACCTTGTCCTTGCTTCTGTGAAGGTTTGAAGATAACTTTTTGTGATTGTCATGATTTAATATTTTATTTAAATATATTATATAATACCTGCTTTGAGACTACCTGTATACATTAAATAGTAAAGAAAAATAGTTATAAATGCTTACTGTGGTTATGAGGAACTTCTTTCTCCACTTCGACAGAATTTAAATTAAACTTTTTCAAGTAGGCATTTGATTCCTTAAGCAATTCTTCATAAAAATGATCTAGATTAGCTACTTTAACCATCTCTCCTTTAAAATAGGTTACAGCCTGAGCATTTGATTTACCTTCAATGTCAGCTTGGAATTCATGCATCCAATCCATCATCATTTCATCTGCCTGACTTAGTTTTTCGACCAGCTTAACAATTTGTACTTTTTCTTGAAGGGTATCAATCTCCGGATGCAACTGTTTTAATTGTTTTAATTTACTCTTTGACAGGGTATCTAATATCATTTTATTTTTTATTGCGCGCTCTCCATCCACCATAATCTTGTCGTGAAGATCCATCACTTCCTGACGAACTGCTTTATAATTAGGCTCATTTTGGCAAGAGACCATAAGTAATATCCCTAATAGGAGGAAATAAAAATTGTTGAATTTGTATTTAAATAATAAATTTTTCATAAGTATATTTTTATTGTTGACAAGCTATCCTAAGCTTCTATTCATTGTTTTTTATAATTTGTAAGCTTATGATGAATTCATACTAAGCTTTTTTAGGTTTCCAAATAGTTAAAAGGCAAAAGAGGTATGGATCATAAATCGGTTTCCAGCATGTGCTCTTCTACCTGCCAAATCCTGTGACATCACATTTTGATAATTTGCGCCAAAAGACACCTTTTCCATAGACAGTTCGACGCCAGTCACACCAGAAAAGGAATGACCACCAGAAACATCTACCACATATTTCTTACTTTCCATATCTTTCTTTGCTGTTTCATATAAAACACCAATATTTGGAGCAATAGTAAACAGGTTAGCCACTCGAAATTTATGATAAACCAAAACGTTTGATGTAAATTTATTACCATACCTATAGTCATACTTATTCTCCGTATTCATTTTGTAATTTACATTAATATTCATTCCTAGATCCTGATAACGCACATCATAAGCCGCATTCAAGGTAAAATCTGTACTTGCTGTACCTAACTGAAAATTATTGGGAGACTCCTGTATCGAAAGTCGCTCAGTTGGTGAATATTTACCTGTAGGCACTTTAATCCCTCCTCCAATGTAAAGGGATTGTATCAGTAATTTTTCCCCTACCGTTCCTTTTTGCTCAAATACTTTATAGTATCCCATTAAAGCGATATCCCCCAAGCCATTTTTTGCAGCATTTCCACTCTGACTTTCCCTTGCATTAAAATTATAAGGTATAAATGCCAGCACCCTAAACCGGCTGCCTATATTCCATCCGCCCCAAAGTTCTGCACTTTGGTAAGTCTCATCAGCTGTAATTGGCGTTCGCTCGCCTCCAGGACCAAGATGTGTACTTAAAGTTTTATGTTGGTAGCGAAGTCCAATAAATCTTTTGTTAAATTCGGGTAAAATCCCAAGATAATAACTTCCCACACCACAACCACAAATATCACAGGCACGTGTAGCTGATATGGAAATCATTAAGAGTAAAAAGGTGATAATTACTTTTATTTTCATTGTTATATAATTATTTTTTGAAAGGTGATGAGGCTAACATAAGTTAATGATAGTTTCAGGTTATAATTTTTATTGTTCAGACAACAAGGTGTTTTTAATAAACTCGGTGTCATTTAAAGTTGACAAAAAAGCCGCCAGTTTTACTTTTTCCACTTCAGGTAAAGTTATCCCAGGTTTATTTTCCTGATTTAATAATGGATCTAAATTTCGGGTAGGTTGAACTTCCGCATTGTAATGCTCCAGTACCGCCGCCAGACTTAAAAACCTTCCGTCATGCATAAAGGGCGCCGTATATTGGAGATTCCTTAAAGACGGAACCTTAAACGTATACAGGTCTGTTTCTTTAAGTGTAGCCGTATATAAACCTTTGTCATTAACCGGACTTATGCCTAAGCCATTATTACGGAAAGATCCATCTGTAAATAAAGGCTCGGAGTGACAGGAAGCACATTTCTGCTTAAATAAAACATAGCCTTCCTGCTCTTCAGCTGTGAATACTGCTCCACCCTCCTTTCGCATTACTTTATCATATTTTGCATTACTGCTGACACACATTAGCATAAATTGCGATAAGGCCTTCATAAATTTAGCCGTGGTAATATTTTCTGATCCATAGGCACTTTTAAACAGCTCCAAATATTTTGGTAGTTTGCTTAACTTATTCATTACATTCTTCAGGTTTTCATCCATTTCCTCATGTGTTGTTATAGGCACAATTGGTTGAAGATCCAAATCATAGATTCCACCGCCCCACATGAAAGATTTATTCCAGGCAAGGTTCATAATAGGTGGTGAATTGCGGGTACCTAAACGGTCGTCTATACCATGACTTACATCATGTCCATGCTGTGTAAAAGCAGCTGACTGAATATGACAGGAACCACAGGATATCGTATTATCCCTGGAAAGCCTGGGTTCATAAAACAAGGCTCGACCTAATTCAAAACCTTCCTGAGTAATAGGATTATTAGCGAAATTATAGTCAGGTTCAGGAAAATTTCCTGGTTTTTGAAAACCAAGGAAAGTATCTATCTGTTCTTTTATGGAACTATCCTTTTTACAAGCCAGAATGAAAAGGCCGAACAAGGCTAGTACAATACCGTGTTTTTTGCGCATCTTTTTTTAATTTTCAGTATGATCGTGTTTGAACATTTCTAAAAAATTTGTAGCAACATTTACGCTGTATTGGCTAAACATTACATTGGGATGAGCAGCAATACTAAAGTTATTTTTGCCATTAAACACTTTCATAGCATCTACAAAAAGGTGAATATTGCTCTGACGGTCTTTTCTAACTTTAGCCACACCTGCTGTAGTAAGGTCTACCGTTATTGTTTTAATATTGTTTATTGTTGGTGCACTATAACCACCGAAACCACCAATATGGTATTTAAACTGTTTCTTACCGGTGGGGTCACCATTTACATCATCAGAAATAGCTGCTGCATTGCCTTCCATTTTAAAGAAAATATATCCGGCGTTCCAGCCCCAATACATTCCACCTAAATCATTGCCTCCGTTAGAAGCAGGATCCAGCACTCCAGTCCGCTTGTCAATTGGCATGGTACTGCGCAAACTATCCACACCCAATGTAAAGGTTAATTTAGTATAGTCGCCTTCAGGCACTCGCACCTTAGCGAAACGACTGGCTTTGTCAGCACCATTGATTAGAAAGTAACTGCTATCGGGGTTTACCGTGTATGTTTGTCCACCAGCTGTAGTCACTTTAATATTGCTAATGAAATACTGAAGTAGGGAAATGGAGAATTTTTCACCTGCTGCATTTGTGTACAGACTTGCGGTGTTATTAATAACAAATGTTCTTTCGCCAACAATATTATCAAACTCTACAGATAGCGGAGCGAGGTTAGTTTCAACAAATTCCGGCGCCGGATCTTCGTTCTTTGAACAAGACGAAATGAACAGGATGGCACTTAGCATTAAAATCCATTTAAAGTTTAAGAGATATGTTTTCATGATACTTTTGATTTATTTGGGATAACTAATTTTTTTGTTTGTGATAAATTCCTTGTCGTTACTATTTCTATAAAAGTAATAATTGATTAATTTACTTTATTGCAAGCGGTATCCTTTTCGCTAAAACTTATTATAGCGGGAAATTCCTACCAATTAGTGTTCGTTGGAATTCCGAAAGCGCTTTAATAACATTTAATTACATCATTAAATACAAGCCTAAAAATTTTCGCATCATCAGGAATTTATATTGGGTATACTAAAATTATCCCACAAATTTTATGTGTTAATTTAAAATTATACTTAATAATAGGGGTACTAGAATTACAGGTGCCTTGAAAATCCGCTAATAGTTTTTTCTATTGATCAACTTAAAGTTGATCAATAGAAAAAACTATTCAAACCAGACATAGCATGATATAACTATAAATTTATTCTAGAAAAATTGGATTTAAACCTGTTTAACAAATAGCTTTTGGGGGTTGGAATATTGCAAACGAACGATGAACAGTTTTGAGAACTGGCTTATCAATATAAAAAATCTTTACGCTCGTTTTTTTTAAGGTATAGGATAGGTTTATTGTTGGAAGTGCTTCCTGGTAATGGTTTCTATGGTTTTCACGTTCTTGCTTTTTCTCCTTTTCCTGAGCCTGTTCCAGTTTTTTCATTAGGAAACATTTGCCTTGGCAATTCATCCATGGACGACTTTTGTTTTCACATAGCTTTTCAGCAATGTATGCCTGGTTCATTTCAAAGCCAGCATAAATAAAGAAACGCGAGAAATTTGAGCCAATCAGCGCAAACAATAATGATATCGCAATTATCCTATTCAACATTTGCTGCAAATATATAGATATTAAAAATCGAATCAAGGTAATTCAAATGAATTTATTAAAACAATCCACTTATAGAAATATTCATCAAAATAGTAGCGGCTGTCGTATTTTTACACTGCCCCAAAAAAGTTAGACACAATTTGGGGCAGTGTGAATTAGGTGTTTATTTATTGAGGTTATCGATAAATGCAGTAACTTCGGGATTACTATAATCGGCACCTCCTAAATGATGGAAAGCCATATTTCCTGATTTATCCAAAATAACAGTTGTCGGCATGGAACCTGCAAAATATTCTTCTGGAATCCCGCCCGCTGGGGTATACACCGGCAGACTGAACCCTTTATTCTTCATAAACGCGCTGGAGGCTGCATACTTTCCATCAACATCTACCATAATAAACATGACATTTTTATTGTCTTTATATTTTAGGTAAAGATTATCAATGGAAGGCATTTCGGCAATACAAGGTGGACACCAGGTGGCCCAAAAATTAATAAACACTACTTTACCTCTCTGTTCAGAAAGTTTGATGGTTTTACCCTCACCATCCAAAAACAATACTTCTTGGGCTGGCACCTTTGCTACAGCTGCCCCGCTTTCTTTACCTGCTGTTTTGGGTAAATCAGGCTGAAATAATCCTACCTTCATTAGGTTTTGTATGACAAAGCCTTTTACATCAGGACTAAAAATCATAGCCATCACAAATAGCATCAGCACGATTGTGCTCAAGTTGGAAAAGGTGAACCATTTCTTGTTTATCAATTGCTTATTTGTATCGTTTTGTTTTTTTGTTTCTTTCATGATATTTTTTATTTAATTATTATCTTATTACCTTCTATTAATTCTTCTGATCCTATTTTAACAACTTGATCCTCCTCTTGCAGCTCCCCAAATACTTCCTGAAGATCCCCTTTCCGTATTCCCGTTGCTACTATAACTCTTTTCAATAAATTATTGTCAACGGTGACCACAAATATGCCCGACTGCGCATGCACAATACTACTTACAGGTAGCCATAACGTTGGGTATTCCCTGCGCATCTTTAATTTTACCTGAGCATATTCACCGCCTGCAAGTACATTTTTTGTATTTAAAACATCAAATTCTGCTGTAACCGATCTAGATCCCTGTTGTATAAAATCACTTTTACGCGAAAGTGTGGACTGGAATTCTTTACCGGGATAGTCGCTTACTGTAAATATTACTTTTGTATTTTTCCCTAGCGATTGTGCGTGTTTTTCGGGTATGGCAATCGTTAACCTTAGGTGATTGGTTTGTGCAATTGAAAATAATTCTATATTTGTATTATCCCCTACTAATGCACCCACAGACACATTTTTAGCGGTTATAATTCCATCAAAAGGAGCAGTAATTCTTAAATATTGCTGCAGTTGTCCCGATGCCCTGGTATTTGCCTTTACAGATGCATAAGCAGAACTGTCGCTTCTGAATTTACTTCTTGCTTTATCTAATTCAATTTCTGCTACAGCACCTGCCCTGGCCGCTGCTTTCTTTAACCTTTCGAATGACTGGCGGCTGTATAGGTAGTCTTCATAAAACTTGTTTTCTACAGATTTTGCAGAAAGATATTGCTGACTAATTTCCGGTGCTTCCAGTAAGGCCAACAGCTGACCTTTTGTAACGCGGCTTCCCCTATCAACCATGATTTTCTTAACAAATCCTTTTACTTTTGGGTATAGCATCACTTCCTCATAAGGTTTAAGCTCTCCTGGAAGTTCCAGTGCATAGGAAGGCTGATCGGATATAGGATAAACAACCTGAACCTCGGCCAACTTTTCAGCTTTGGCATTGGAAGTTTCCTTGTTAGGCTTTTCTTGCCCACAGCCTGCCACAATCAACAATACGGAAATAATTAATGCTGAACTTTTAAAGTTTTTAAATTTGATGCGTTTCATATCGTATAATATAATTCTTGCGTGCATTTTAAGGGTTTTGAACTGATGATTGATTAAACAGATTTTTATTTTCCGGGTCATCGGGATCGAGTGTCGGACTAAAACGGGTACTATTTTTCATTATTAATGCATATAAGTGGGGTAACACCAATAAGACCGTCAGGGTAGATAAAACTAAACCACCAATAACTGCCTGTCCTAGTGGAGCAACTTGTTCACCCCCATCACCCATACCAAGCGACATAGGAATCATTCCTGCAATCATGGCTAGCGTAGTCATAATAATTGGCCTTAGCCTAGACGAAGCTGCCAGAAATGCAGCTTGCCTGGCAGCAAGACCACGGGTTAAGCGGTTCACTTCTGCCTGGTTGACCATTAATACGGCATTAGATACTGAAACCCCGACAGACATAATGATGCCCATATAAGATTGGAGGTTAAGGGTACTTCCAGAAAACAGTAGCATCATCAAACTTCCACCAATTACTGCAGGAACAACAGATAAGATTAATCCGGAAACTGCAAAAGACTGGTAGTAGGCGGTTAACATCAGAAATATAACTACAATAGCAACTAGAAGTCCCGTTTGAAGTCCTGAAAGTGTGTCCTCGAGCAGTTGCATTAACCCCTCCGTAGACACGATTACGCCACGTGGTGGTTCTCCTGCATTTTGGATCACTTCTTTAACAGCTTTTGAAGCGGCTCCAAGATCAGACTGATAAGTATTGGCTAATACACTCACATATCTGTTTGGGCCCTGCCTGTTCACCTGTGCTGGGAGTTTAACCATGCGAAGCTTCGCCACATCCTCTAAAACTGGTCGCGGCTGACCAGATTTCAAAGGCAAAGCACGCAATTTATCTAACGATTTCATTGCTGATTCAGGAATTTGAACCTGCACCTGGAAGACCAGTCCAGATTTAGGATCAACCCATAAGTTTTTATTGGTAAAGCGGGTAGATGAAGTAGCCATGGTTAACGCACGGGCTACATCTTCCATCGTTAAGCCGAATTGACCGGCAAGTTCCCTATTCACATTTATTTGCACACTAGGCGAGTTTACAGGTTCTGCAATCCTTACATCCCTTAAAAATGGCACCTTTAATAATTCTGCTTCCAGCTTTTTGGCGAACTTTTCTGCCCCTTTCAGTTGGCTGGCAGCAACTTTAATCTGTACTGGAGTCATAGCACCCTGGCTCATGATTTTTTCAACCATCTCAATAGGTTCAAAATTAATTTTAAGCTCTGGGAACTTTTCACGAACTGCTATCCGGATATTTTCTTTCAACGCTGCAATTGAACCTTTATATTGTTGCTGATCAATCGAAACTTGAAGAACTGATTCATGTGCACCGCTGGTGAACAAGAAAATCGGATTAATGGCTGTAGCAGAAGGCTGTAAACCTACAAAGGCTGAACTTATCTTTATCGCATTAGCAGGGAGTTGATCCTTAACAATTGCTGTCACTTTCTTTAAATAAGCTTCAGATGATTCCAACCTGCTGCCCTCGGGGGCGACAATTCTTAATTGTATGTCGCCATTGTTACTTGCTGGCATTATATCCGTTCCTATCACCAATCCACCACTAAGTACCAACACGATTGATATGATGGTATAAATGCCAATGACTTTTCCCGTTCTGTTTTGGCTGTAACGGGTCAGAATAAGGTACCTGCGCTTAAACCTTTCAAACCAGGTCAGTTTCTTCTTATGCAGGCTTACTTTTTCATGCACCAATAGCTCTGGCTTCATCAGCCAGTTGGCTAATATCGGCACAAAGGTTTGAGAGGCAACAAAAGAGGCAATCATAGCAAAGGCAACCGCCATTGATAGCGGCATAAACATATCTCTTGGTATTCCGCTCATCATAAATGAAGGGATAAGAACGGCAAGAATACAAAGCAGGATCAATACTTTCGGCACGGAAATTTCTAGCAAAGCATCAAGAATGGCCCTTTGCTTGGGCTTTTTCATCTCAAAATGTTGGTGAATATTTTCAATGGTCACCGTGGCCTCGTCGACGAGTATACCAATCGAAAGTGCCAGTCCACTTAAGGTCATCACATTAATGGTCTGACCGAACATGTAGAGCATAATTACTGCCGAAAGTATCGCAATTGGAATGGTGAGCACCACAATCAGTGCCCCGCGGGAATCACCAAGGAAAAGAAAGATCATTATTCCCGTTAACACTGCCCCTAATACACCTTCATGGATAAGGTTCTCCAATGAACGCTCAATATAACCAGACTGGTCGAAGACATATTTAATTGCCACATCTTCAGGCAAAGCGGCTTTTAGCTTTGGAATAGCGGCTTTTAAATTCTCGACCACCTTTATTGTTGAAGCATCTGCCTTTTTAATTACTGGCAAATAGACTGATCTTTTTCCGTTAATGATGGCATAACCCGTTGTGATATCTGCAGCATCCTCTACAGCAGCAATATCCTTGATAAAAACAGTTTTACCTGGCTCTGATTTCACCGGAATATTAAGAAACTCTTCTGGGCCATTTGCGATCGTATTCACAGGACTCATCAAGTTCTGGTCGCCTATACGAATGTTTCCTGCAGGTGAAGGAAAGTTATTTTTAGCGATAGCCATCGTCACTTCTTCAGCAGAAAGACCATAAGATTGCATGAGCTGGGGATCCACCTTAACAACCATCGTTCTAATATTAGCACCAAAAGGAGCTGGTGCAGTCACTCCGGGAATCGTGACAAACATTGGCCTGATCTTAGTCATGGCAAGGTTTTGAAGTTCTGTAATAGAGCGTTTTGGACTTTCAAAAACCAATTGACCAATGGGCAGCGAACTGCCATCAAAACGAACCACCTGTGGCGGAACGGCTCCAGGTGGTAGAAAACCCATCGCTCGGGATACCTGGGTAGCTACTTCTGCTGAAGCCTGTGCCATATCAGTACCTGGATAAAAGGAAAGTTTCATCAGGGTAAATCCCTGTATACTTTTAAAATCTATATTTTCAACCCCACTAACAAAAATCAGCACCTTTTGAAATTCATTGGCCATAAAGCCATCCATATAAGCAGGCGTTAAACCACCGTAAGGCATAGCAATATAGATTACAGGAAGTTCAACCTTAGGAAATATATCAACATTAATATTTCGTATGGCGGTAAAAGAAAAATAAGTGATAGCTAATACGGCTACCATTATGGAAAGAGGTTTTTTTAATGCAAACCGGATCATATTCATAGCGTTTAGTTAAAATGTGTGGACAAGTAATTAAAATCACCAGAAATCTCAGAATGGGTGGTCACCAGGCTCCAAAGCACTTGCTGTGCTTCAATTGCCTCCTTTTCAGCGCTTTGCAGCAAAAACTGGATTTGCAATAAATCGGTAAGGTTGATCAGTCCACCCTCATACCTCGAAAGGTATAATTCATAAGCTTCTTTGGCTTTATTTTGCGCCATGTTATTTTCCAATACCTGTTGCTGCTGTTGTAAAATCCTTTCCGATACGGCCGCTAAAGAGGTATTCATCTGCAACTTCTGCAGCTCATATTTCGCAACCACACTTTGAACAGTTTTTTCTGCGCGTTTCTTTTCCAGAGAACTGGTATAAGCGCCACTGATATTCCAAGTTAATCCAATGCCAATCAGGTAATTATTTGTATAATTATAATTCCTATGGGTATTGATATCGCTTCCCCTGGTCGATAAACCGCCTAAAATAGAGAGTGTGGGGAATACTTTGCGGGAGGCGAACGCTTCCCGGGCCTTTTCATATAGCACTTCTTTATTTAGCACCTGTAAGTAGGGATGGCTTAGTGATACCGAATCAGTATTTTGCTGAAGGTCATTATAGAGAAGAAAAGATTCTTGTGGCAAAACGAAA
Source organism: Pedobacter sp. CG_S7 (assembly GCF_040544395.1). NCBI lineage: Bacteria > Pseudomonadati > Bacteroidota > Sphingobacteriia > Sphingobacteriales > Sphingobacteriaceae > Pedobacter > Pedobacter sp. CG_S7. Next base: position 30,180 of record NZ_JBEONS010000026.1, read on the forward strand.
TCTTGCTGTGGAACTACCTCAGTCATATTGATTTTACTGGCATTATATTTTCCCTGCCACTCCTTCTGGTAGGCCATTGCCTGTGAATAAGAAGAGGAGGTAAGTGATGTATCGGCCCCAGGTTTTAAGCCTGCCTGCGCCAGGCTAACGGAAAGATCCATGATTTCTTTCACCCTTTTCACATGCTGTTTTGCCCATATTAAGTTGGAATAGCTGTAAAGAATTTCAAAATACAAACGAGTTACTTTTGTTTTTAAAGAAAGACCTGCAGCATCGTAACTGCTTTTTGCACCCTGAACCTGGTATTCAGCAGCTTCAACAGCTTTCCGTTGTTTTCCAAACTCAAAAATCTTCCAGTCCATTAATACTGAACCATAAGTATTAACAGCTGCATTTTGTCCGGTTTCTGCGGTTGAACTGTTACCAGTAACATTAAAGATCCCCGGTACAGGAAAAAAGGCACCATTGCTTCCGGCAAAAGTACCATAAGAGTTTTGCGCTTGTAATTGTACTTGTGGCAAAGAACGGCTTTGTACTTCTTTTTTATTAAACTCGTATTCACCAATGTGTGCTTCCTGTGCTTTTAGTCCAGGATAGGTATTACTTGCCTGTTCCCAGGCCTGATTTAAAGAAAGGGTATTCGACTGCTGCGCCATTGAAGGTATGCTCAGCAGTATCGCCAGAAAAAACGGCAGTTGAAGAAGATACTTCATCATCTTTAGAAAATTAGAATTATAGAAATTGTTGAAATAGAAATTATTGCGCTGAATTAAAAACCAGCACAATCTGAACAGGAATACCTGTTTAGCAAAACAATTCTATAAGAGAAGAAACCTATTTTGTAAAAACAAAGGCAGATACGACCACTGTAACAAGGAATAAGGAACAGGCAAAACCGCATGATCTTTAATAGTTACACGAAGTGAAATAAGAAATCCCGGTAAAAGGAAAAACAAAAGAGGAACCATCGCAATTTTGGATGATTCTGCGTGGGTTAAAGATTGGATTTTCTCCATCCCCTGATTTAAGGTATTACAACTTTTAAAAGCATCATCCACCGTTGCTTTAGCAATAATGGGTTTAACTAATTTACCAGAAGCAAAATACTCAAAACTTTCACCGGAGAGAAAAGATTGGAAACCTTTTCTCACTGAACAAGAAGAAAGCAGACAAATAATAATCAACAAGCCAATGGATAAAGGCCTAAGGCCTTTAACAAGAAATTGATCAAAAATTGTTCTGACTTTAATATTCATTGGCGACAAAAGTAGTGATTAAAATTCGAAAAAAGGACTAAGTAATTTCTTGATTGGGTTTTTTAGTACTGATGCCTAAGAAATGATAAGCAGGGCAAAAGTTAATGAAACTGGTCAAAATAAATACCGCAGCTACAAGAAGGAGTTAAAAGTTTTTACTAAAATAAGCACTTCATTCTCCATTGAATAATTAACGCTGATAATAGGGTTAAAAACCCTATTACCCCGATAGCATAGTTTACCCCAAGAGCATCTGCCAATACCCCCGATAAAATGGCCCCGAAAGCATAACCCGAGTCCCTCCACAACCTAAATATACCAATACTTTCAGCTCTTTGATTAGGAGTTGTATCTTCAGCAATTGCCACAAGGAATGCCGGATAAACTACAGCAGTACCTAATCCAAGAACAATAGAAACGAAAATATAATGAGCTTGCTGAGTAGCATAAACTAAAGCTATAATAGCTATTCCCTGTAGTAGCATACCCCAAAAAAGCAATTTCTTTCTACAGATTAAATCAGCGAGCTTACCCGTAAATAATTGTCCCAGGCCCCAAACGGCAGGATAAATGGAGACAATAATTCCGATTTCCAAAAGGTTATATCCTTTCGCAGCTAATAACACTGGCAGTAAACCCCAAATCATCCCATCATTCAAATTATTAATCAAACCTGCCTGCGTAACAGAAGAAAGGTTAGGATGACGAAAGGAAGTATCTAAAAAGATATTTTTCAACGGTTTAAGTAAAGAAGATTTACTTTCCTGAGCAACAAATTTCCGCGTATCCTTTACCAGAAATAAGCTACTTAATAAACCTAAAACAGATAAGACTACACCAATCAGGAAAGGATAAGGTCTTAATCCATAATTATTTGCTATATAGCCACTAAACAAAGCAACTACGGCAACGGCAAAATAACCTGCAAATTCATTCAATCCCATGGCAAAACCACGGGATTTATCTCCAACCAGGTCAATCTTCATTACTACAGTAGAAGACCATGTTAAACCTTGATTAATACCAAGGAGTACATTGGCCATAATAACCCAGTTCCAGTTATCTGTAAACATCAGAATGAAAGGAACAGGAATTGCTATTACCCACCCATAAACAAGCAGGTTTTTTCTTCCGATTTTATTGGCTAATGTACCTGCAAAATAATTAGTAATGGCTTTTGTAAAACCAAAAACAACAATAAAGGAAAGAATTGCAGATTTTGCTAAAATTGCAAACTCTTGCTTTGCCAGTTCAGGTAAAATGGTCCGTTCTAAACCAATCATTCCACCTACAAAAGCATTAATGACCACCAGAATGGTAAATTGTTTCCAGTTTTCACGTAACCCTTGTTTGACCTCCATTATTTTTTTTTAAAAAAGTAAGACAATTATTGACGAGCTTGATAAGAAAGAAATTAAGGTAAATTTAGTGTGGTAGTTTATTTTTCAACAGCCCATAAAGGTAGGTGCCGACTAAAGCCCCAAATATGACGATTAACATTGCCCAATACCCAAAACCAATGTTAACGAACATAGGCCCCGGACAAGCTCCTGTTAAAGCCCAACCTAGTCCAAATATGGTACCTCCAATGATATACCTTGGCCAGCCTTTGTCTTTATCCTGAAACACAATTGGGTTGCCTCCAGAATCTCTGATTTTAAACTTTTTTATTAGAAAAACACCTAGCGTACCTAGCGCTACAGCTGTCCCGATAAACCCATACATATGGAAAGCCTGAAAACGAAACATCTCCTGAATACGATACCAGGAAATAGCCTCTGATTTGCTCATGATAATACCAAACAAAATTCCGGCTAATATAAATTTAATAGATTTCATAGTTTATAAAAATATAATTATTAATAAAATGAATTAAAGTAATAAAGAAAGAAGCTTTAATAAATTCAATTAATTTAAAATAAAATTGGCATGATTAAATGTGTCATTGCAAGTCCGCCAATAAAGAAACCAACAACAGCAATTAAAGATGGCATCTGTAGGTTTGACAATCCAGAAATGGCATGACCAGAAGTACAGCCACCTGCATACCTAGATCCAAATCCAACTAAAACCCCTCCTCCTAATAAAACTAGCAGCCCTTTAGGTGTGCTCATAAATTCCCATCCAAAAATTTGACCAGGGTTAATATTTCCATCAAAGAAAATACCTAATTCTTTCAGATCAGCAATAGTAGCTGTTGAAAGTTGCAGTGGCTGGTCACTTTTAAGTAATGTAGAAGATATAAACCCTCCAATTATTGCCCCAACCAGAAAAAGAAGATTCCATTTCTGCGTTTTCCAATCAAAATCAAAAAACTTCACACTTTTGCCAGCACCAGCGATGGTACACAGTGTTCTTAGATTAGAAGAGAATCCAAATGATTTTCCAAAATAAAGGAGCAGAAACAAGATAAAAGCAATGGCGGCACCTGAAGTGTACCAAGGCCAAGGTTGGCTAATAAATTCAAGCATTTTCTTTTAATTTAAAGGTTAACAAGGGTTTTTGACAATGATTAACAAGGCGTTCTGCGATGCTACCAAATAATAAATGAGCAATACCAGTACGGCCATGGGTGTTGATGCAAACCAAATCCATTTCTGCTTCTTTGTTGAAATTAGAAACACCATTGGCAACCTGACGATCCTGATGAACGTGAATTTCAAAACGCTCAAACTCATGTTCTTCTGCAAATCGTTTCATTTGTGCATTGATTTGACCCACATGTTCTTCATCACCTTCTTTCAAGATTTGCAGCAAATGTATGGTGCTACCAAAAGCAGCGGCTAAATCTTTCACCAGATCAATTTGAAGCCCCTTCTCGATGTGATAGAAATCTGCTACAAAAAGAATGTTTTTTAAGTCATTGATAGCGGTTCCTATTTTTAGGGTAAGTATTGGTACTTTCAAATACCTGACTACCTGCTGTGCTGCTGAACCAGAAATTATTTCCATCAAACCGTCAGCTCCTTTAGTAGCCATAATAACAAGATCTGCAGCAAGCGCAGCAGTTACCAAATGGATTTGATCTGTTAATAATCCGATTTTAATATGCGCTTCGAAAGTTCTACCAGCTTGACGTAACCCATCAAAATAGGTTAGCGCTTCCTCTTTTCTTTTTTGAAACACAGTAACATCTATAGCTTCCGCCAAGTCAGGGTTTCCCTCTATTATAGATTCATTAGCCTCAATAATATGCAATAAATGAACTTTAACGGCAAGCCTTTCTGAAATCAAATCTGCCATTAAAAGTGCCTGTTCACTTAAAGGTGAAAGGTCAGTAGGAATTAATATATTTAATGTTTTCATTTGTTATTTTTTATGAGGCCATGCCCCTATTCCGCCAACCAAATTATAACACTTCAGGCCAAGCTTTTCCATTAATTTGGCAGCATTACCACTTCTATTGCCACTCCTGCAAAACAGGAAATATTCCTTTTCAACAGCAAGAGTTTGTATTTTAGTCTGGAAAGCAGCACTCGTAATAGCTATATTTTTTGCCCCAGCTAGCGTTCCGCTTTGGAATTCTTCAGGCGTACGAACATCAATCAAAACTGCATTTTTAGAACTTTCAAACTGTTGTTTAAAAGCAGCACCGTCTAAGTCATATTGATTTTTCGAAAAAAGACTATTTACCATATCTTTAAATTTAATCTTGAACATAATAACATTTTCAATATTTAGGATAACGTGCTTGGACAAACAAAAGGGCTGAGATTAAGCTTACCAGATTCTTTGATCGCGTTAAAACCACCATTAATATCAATCAAGTTATCAAACCCTCTAGCTCTTAAAATAGAGTTAAAAATCATAGACCGGTAACCACCTGCACAATGAACGTAATAGGTCTTATCTTTATCTATTTCAGACAGGTGCTCATTTACATAATCTAATGGAAGGTTTATAGCACCAATTAAATGCTCCGAGGTATATTCATTATTTTTACGAACATCCAGCACATTCACTGCTACACCTTTTTCCATTCTTTCTGCCAACACTTCTGGAGCTATAGATTCAATCTGATCTATTTCTTTTCCTGCTGTAGTCCAAGCTTCCATACCACCTTCTAAATAGCCAATCGTATGGTCATAACCAACCCGTGCTAACCTTGTAACGACCTCTTCTTCCCTACCATTATCTGTAACCAATAAGATGTTTTGTTTAATATCAGGAATCATAGCCCCTACCCATGGTGCAAAATTACCATCGATACCAATGTTTACAGCATTAGGAATAAATCCTTTAGCAAAAGTTTGCGGCGTACGCGTATCCAATATTAATGCTCCAGCATTATTAGCAGTTTTTTCAAATGCTTCGGGCTTTAATGGTATCAGACCCCTTTCTAAAACCTCATCAATACCCTCATAACCTTGAATATTCATCATTACATTTAAAGGGAAATAAGCAGGCGGAGGTAAAAGGCCTTCGGTAACTTCTTTGATAAATTCTTCTTTAGTCATATCAGCTTTTAAAGCGTAATTGGTTTTCTTTTGATTGCCTAAAGTGTCTGTTGTTTCCTTACTCATGTTTTTTCCACAAGCACTGCCAGCACCGTGTGCTGGATAAACAATAATATTGTCTGCCAACGGCATTATTTTATTTCTAAGGGAATCAAATAAATAGCCTGCTAATTTATCTTGAGTAAGGTCTGCAACTATTTTTTGAGCCAGATCGGGTCTGCCAACATCGCCGATAAATAAAGTATCGCCAGAGAAAAGAGCCTTTTCCTCGCCATTTTCATCTTTCAAAAGATAGCATGAACTTTCCAATGTGTGCCCTGGGGTGTGCAAGACTTTAATGGTTACTTTACCAACTTTAAATTCTTCTCCATCTTTAGCGGAAATAAATTCAAAATCAGGTTTCGCTGTTGGACCGTATACAATTACAGCACCTGATTTTTTAGCTAGGTCTAAATGCCCAGACACAAAATCTGCATGAAAATGAGTCTCAAAAACATATTTTATTTTTGCACCATTGCGCTCTGCTTTATCAAGATAAGGTTGCACTTCCCTTAAAGGATCAATAATTGCAGCCTCTCCGTTACTTTCAATGTAATAAGCACCTTGTGCTAAACATCCGGTGTAAATTTGTTCAATGATCATATCTTTTATATTGTGATTCAAATATCTGGCTTAAATAAGCTTTAGACGGTGACTTAAGTCACTTATTAATTTTTTAAGAAAATTTCTTTTATAAGTATATAGCAACCCATAATTAACACAAACCACCCAAATCCCTTCTTTAGTTTATTACTATTAATTCTTTTATTTAAATAACCACCTGCAAAAATCCCTACAGAAGCAATAGCTGATATTTTAAGTAAAAAGAACCAATCTATCTGAAAATGACCCAGGTCTCCGGCAAAACCAATTAAAGAATTTAAGGCAATAATGAGCAAAGAAGTACCTACAGCTTCTTTCATAGGCATGCCGACTAACAATACCAATGTTGGAATCAGCAGAAACCCTCCCCCAGCGCCCAATAATCCTGTTGCAATGCCTATTCCTATACCATAAAGCAAAAGCTTGGGCAGGTTTACTGGTTTGGTCGCTGCTATTTCAGGATCAATTATTTTTTTATCCCTTATCATTGCAATGGATGCCGCAAGCATCAATATGGCGAAGAGCACCATTGTCATGATGTTTTCTGTTACCTCAAAATCGCCTAAATTGATCAAATGTTGAGGTATGGCAGGAATAACAAACTTGCGGATAAGAAAAACAGTTGTAATAGAAGACATACCGAACAGCAACGCCGTTTTAACATTGACTAGTCCTTTCCTAAAATTATTATAAGCCCCCACAAGACTAGTTGTACCCACAATAAAAAGAGAGTAGGATGTAGCTAAGAGTGGGTTTACGCCAAATAAATAGACCATTACCGGAACGGTGAGAATGGAACCACCACCACCAATAAGACCGAGCGAAATACCAATAAATGCAGAAGCGAAATAAGCAATGATTTCCATATTTGTAATTATAATACAAATATGTCAGCTTAAATTCTGTTTAATGGTGACCAAAGTCACACAATATTATTTTAAATATTCAATAAAATTCCGGTGGAGCATCACTTTGCCACGCTGTTCCATTTTTTTTAGAAGTCGCGAAATCACCTCTCTGGAAGAATTCAGGTCGCTGGCAATTTCACTATGTGTAATGACAAGTTTCCTGGTCTTTAAGTCGTTATATTGCTTGGAAAGATAGAACTCCAGCCTTTCATCCATTGCCTTAAAAGAAATATTATCAATAACGATCAGTAACTCTTCAAACCTTGTACGGTAAGTTTCCAAAACGAAATAATACCAGGTTTTATAGTCTTTCATCAAGGTATCCATCAGGGCAATAGGGATTGTCAATACCGTAGTTTGATCAACGGCTTTTGCCATCACTTCGCTAGTTTCTTGTTTAGCGGCACAAACCAGCGACAAAGCGCAGGCATTTCCAGGCTGCAGGTAGTACATAAAAAATTCCTTTCCCTCGTCTCCTTCCCTGTATAATTTAACCATACCTTCAACAACAAGCATCGTAGTACGCATGTTCTGCCCGGTTTGCATCAGCAATTCTCCTGCTTGAAAAGATTTAAGCGCCCCATTTTCAATTAAAATATTTTTTAAGGCCGGCTCAAATTGAGGAAATAATTGATTGATATAATTAGAAATGATAGCATCTTTTACCATAAGGAATAGTCAAATTTAATTATAAAGTTAACACTACTTTACATATATGAGTACAATTACTTTAGTTAGCTGGAAACAAATCATTTATGACTAATAATTATTTTTTCTAAACCACAATATCATTAGTAAATCATCAATACAAAGTTTAACTTTAATATATAAAAGGTTTTGATTTATATAAAAAATTATTATGAATTCATTCATTCTTCCCTTTGAGAAAATAAACTTGGGCCATTTGGCCGAAACTGGTGGAAAAAACGCATCGCTAGGCGAAATGTTCAACAAATTGAAGTTTTTAGGCATTAAAGTACCTGATGGATTTGCGGTTACAGCAGCGGCCTACCAATATTTTTTAGCTTATAACAAAATCGAAGAAAAGCTGAAACAGCTGTTAGACACCATTGATAGTAAATCTTTATCTAACTTACCTGATATAGGAAAACAGTGCCGGCTATTGGTAGCAGAAGGAAAGTTGCCGGACGATTTGAAGAATGAGATTTTGAAATATTATGCTTCATTAAATTCTGCTGCCAATGAAACCACTTCGGTTGCCGTTCGCAGTAGTGCCACAGCTGAAGATTTACCTACTGCCAGTTTTGCCGGCCAACATGATTCCTTTTTAAATGTCAATGGCAACGAACTGTTATTAAAGGCTGTACTTAAATGCTATGTTTCTTTATTCAATGACAGAGCTATCAAATACCGTATTGATAATGGTTTTGAGCACATGGATGTTGCTTTATCAGTTGGCATACAGCGAATGGTTAGAGCAGATAAAGGTGCTGCCGGAGTAATTTTCACCATAGATCCAGAGACTGGCTTTAAAAATGCTATTTACATTACTGGTGCATGGGGTTTAGGAGAAAACGTGGTGCAGGGAGCGGTTAATCCTGATGAGTTTTGGGTATTTAAACCTTCTCTTGAACTTCACAAAGAGTCCATTATAGGAAGAAATCTGGGCGACAAAGCAAATACAATGGTCTATAGCGAGGACCCTCTTGCCGAAATACCCATCCATAATATAGAAACACCTGCTCAAAAACGCGCGCAATGGATATTAACGGATACCGAAGTTCAGCAACTGGCAAAATGGTGTTATGAAATTGAAAAACATTATGGCATGGCAATGGATATTGAATGGGCTAAAGATGGCGAAGATCAGGAAATTTATATTTTACAGGCAAGGCCTGAAACCGTGCATTCTCAAAAATCAATTGGCAAGATAAAAAATTATAAACTTACCGAAAAAGGCACCGTATTGTGTACCGGTAAAGCAGTTGGCAGAACCATTATTAGTGGCAGGGCATGCATTATCAATTCCTTAAACGAAGCCTACAAATTACAACAAGGAGACGTTCTGGTTGCAGATAATACCAACCCCGACTGGAATAGTTTATTGCGAAAGGTTGTCAGCATTGTAACCAATAAAGGAGGCCGTACCAGTCATGCTTCAATTGTTGCCCGCGAGCTTGGCATTGCAGCTATTGTTGGTGCTGGCAATGCAACACAGGTAATTAAAGACGGGCAGCTGATTTCTGTTGTCTGTACCGAAGGTGATGAAGGACAAGTTATGGATGGCAGCGTTGCTTTTGAGGTAACGGAGACCGACCTTTCAACAATTCCTGTTACCATTACGCAGCCCATGTTTATTCTGGCCGACCCAGACCGGGCTTTTGAATTATCGCAATTCCCCTCCAAAGGCGTAGGGCTTTTACGCATGGAGTTCATCATCAACAACAGCATCCTAATACACCCCATGGCATTAATCAATTATGATCAATTAGCTGATAGCCCGGAAAAAAAGACCATTGCCCACCTTACTGCAGGTTACAAGAGCAAAAGAGATTACTTTATATCGAAATTATCTGAAGCTATAGCCAAGGTTGCCGCAGCTTTTCACCCCCGTGATGTAATTGTACGCATGAGCGATTTTAAAAGCAATGAGTACGCATCGCTGGTTGGCGGTCGTTTATATGAACCAAAAGAAGAAAATCCCATGATTGGTTTTCGTGGCGCATCACGCTATTACGATGAGCGCTATAAAGCTGGTTTCGGACTAGAATGTGAGGCCATTCTCCGCGTACGCAATACCATGGGATTAACAAATGTTAAAGTCATGATCCCTTTTTGCCGTACCATACAGGAAGCTAAAAATGTTTTGCAAACAATGGAGGAGTTTGGTTTGAAGCGTGGTAAAAATGGACTGGAAGTTTATGTAATGATTGAAATACCCAGCAATGTTATTCTGGCAGACCAATTTGCAATGCTCTTTGATGGTTTTTCTATAGGCTCTAATGACCTTACACAACTCACCCTTGGTTTAGACAGGGATTCGGAAATTGTAAGTCACCTGTTTGACGAGAACAACGAAGCCGTAACCATAATGATTGCCCAGGCCATTAGAGCCGCTAAAAAAGCAGGAATTAAAATAGGTTTATGCGGACAGGCACCAAGTGATTTCCCTGCCTTTTCTCAATTTTTAGTAGCCAATGGCATTGATTCCATCTCTTTTACTCCGGATGCACTTCTTAAAGGAATTCAAAATATTTCGGAAGCTGAGAAAATCAAACATACCGTTGCAAAGGCATAACAATACAGGTATCAGCTCTAGCTCGACATCGTTTTGTGCAATACTTATACCTTTTGTTGCTATACTTAAAATAATAAGCGATAATTTAGAACATTGGAAACCCTTAAATATTTTTTAAGCCGTTCTATCAAAAAATAAATTAAGCTACATAAAGATGCAAACTAAAAAAATAAACAACAATAAAATTAATGAAGAGGTAACTTCAGATGAGAATGAATTCATTCAAAAGCTTCATGATATTGTACAGAAAACAATTCAGGAAGAAGACCTTATTCTCAACAATTTATTGCACCCCACCAAAGAAACGCTTACACCTAGCCAAAAAATTTCTGATCGGGTAGCACAATTTGGTGGAAGCTGGAAGTTTATTATTTCATGTTCTGTAGTTTTAGCGATATGGATTACCTATAACGTTAACGTAAAAAGCAGCGAAGCCTTTGACCCTTATCCTTTTATTCTCATGAACCTGATCCTTTCCTGCATTGCTGCGCTGCAGGCACCCATCATTATGATGAGCCAGAACAGGAAGGAAGAAAAAGATCGAATGAGAAGCGAGAATGACTACCTGATTAACCTTAAGGCAGAAATGGGTGTAAGGAGCCTTCACCAAAAAATGGATTTATTACTGGGGGATCAAATAAAAAAGCTTTATGATTTGCAAGGTGTACAACTCAATATGCTTCAGGAAATCAATAAAAAGCTGGATGAAAACCACCAGACAAAAAGGTGATGATCATCCAACATACTTTTACTTAAAAAAAGTCTTTCACCGCAGTACTTAAATCATAAACTTTTGTTTGTGCAGAAAATTCACCTTCTATAATACTGCTGGCTGCTGCACTGCGATAACCACCTGCACAATGCACCATAATTGGCTTATTTGAAGGTATTTCAGCAATTCGGCTACGCAGTTCGGGTAATGGAATATGTAGCGCGTGCTCAAATCCTGCATTTTCTGTAACTTCACTCCTGTTACGTACATCAACGATGGTGTAAGCCGAAGGGTTTTCCTTAAAGTCAATTATAGCTGTTTGATCAGAACTGGTATCACCAGCAATTAAAACGAAGGCTTCTTTAATAAAGCTTTCATAACCTATTTTTGCTGTCCTTAAGAGCAGGTCATTTAAAGCTTTATTGTTCTCTGCCACAAGATAAAAGGGTTCGCTAGGTTTTATAATACTACCTAACCAGGTTTCAAATTTACCATCCGCCATAATATTTATTGCTCCTTTTAAATGGGAGGTTTTAAATGCAGCCGCTGACCTTGCATCTACAATAACTACCTGACTATCAATAATTGTGCTGTCCCAATTAGTTCTTTTTACCTTTTCTAAAGCGAGGTTAAGCGCCATTGCACCTTTCCTGTTCAATTCTACATCAAAAGTAAAGTAAGCAGGTATAAAAGGCTGATCGGCCAAAAGCTTTGTTATAAACTGACTTTCAGTCATTTGCTGCAGTGACCAGTTGCTTATTTTCTCCGCACCCATAGTACTGCTGTTGGCCTCACTTAATCCTTTTCCACACAGTGTACCTGCACCATGAGCCGGATAAAGCAATACCTCGTCATCGAGGTTCATCAGTTTTTCCCTTAAAGAATGGTACATCTGTTTAGCCAGATCTTCCCGCTTTGAGGTAATGTTTCCTGCACTTTCACGAAGATCTGGGCGGCCGCAATCACCTATAAACAACGTGTCTCCTGTAAAAACAGCATAATCTTTTCCCTCCTGTTCTAATACAATAGATATCCCATCTGGTGAGTGCCCCGGCGTATTCACTGCCTTTAGCATAATCTCTCCAAAATTCAATTGTTGTCCATCATCAAAAGTATGGTGTGGATATTCGGCTCCTATCAATTTAGAACAATAAATAGTTGCACCAGTAGTTTCATGCAATTCTAAATGACCACTTACAAAATCAGCATGTGGGTGGGTTTCTATTACCCCGATAATTTTCGCCTTATTACTTGCCGCATAAGCAATATAAGGACTAAGATCACGCGAAGGGTCAATCAACACGACTTCATTTTGACGCTCACTTAAAACGGCATAAGAATAATGGGAAAGGCTTTTATCTTCAAACTGTTCGATTTTCATAGTTATATTTATGTTTTTAACGGTAATGAAGCTATCATAAGCTTCTATTCATTGTTAATAAAGTTGGTTAATTAGCTACAAAGATAAATGATCCTTTTATCATGGTTAGTGACATAGGTCACACAGCAACAGCACTCGATAAATGAGGTGTTTATAAATACAAATTGCGCACTTAGAAACTGGTAGATTGGCAGATCGTTGATAGGTCATTGGTAGGTCGTTGGTAGGTCGTTGGTAGGTCAAAATGACCTGCAAACGACCTACCAATGATATGGTAATGATTTATAAAAGTTTAACTTACCTAGAAGTGAAGTCTTATTTAAAAGTTATCATTAAAAACACTAACTTAACCCTATCTAATTTCCCGATCGTCCCCCATATGTCAGCTAATAATTTCAATATTGAAGGTTTAACAGATGAACAAGTACTTGCAGCAAGAGCCAAGCATGGCGACAATCAGTTAAACTACAAACAAGAAAACGGTTTCTTGGATGCTTTAAAAAGCCTGGCGAAAGAGCCAATGGTGGTGCTCCTTTTAGTAGCCTCTACTGTTTATTTTATAAGTGGAAACAAAGGCGACGGGTTATTCCTTGCCTCAGCTATTATCCTGGTATCCGTTATTTCTTTATATCAGGATTCAAGAAGCCGGAAAGCTTTGGCTAATTTAAAAGACTTTACACAGCCCAGTGCCAAGGTGATTAGAAATGGTGTAGAGCTATTAATTAAGAGCGAAGAGCTGGTTATTGGTGATGCATTGATGATTGAAGAAGGTACAGCTATTGGAGCAGATGGGGTGATTATTCATTCGAATGACTTCTCTGTCAATGAGTCTGTACTAACCGGTGAGTCACTTTCTGTTTATAAAGATAAAGACAATGAAAATAATTTAGTTTACAGGGGCACAACCGTAGCAAGTGGCTTAGCTATTGCCACAGTTAGCGCAATTGGAAAAGAAACTAAATTAGGGAAAATTGGCGAAAGCCTGGAAAGCATTAAAGAGGAAAAAACTCCTTTAGAGCAACAAATCGGAAATTTTGTAAAAAAAATGGTCATCGCTGGGGCTATTGTATTCCTTATTGTTTGGAGCGTCAATTTCTTAAATACCCATAGTGTTATTATTAGTTTGTTAATGGCCCTCACCCTGGCCATGAGTGTTTTACCTGAAGAAATACCGGTGGCCTTTACTACTTTTATGGCCATGGGGGCCTGGAGGTTAATGAAAAAAGGCATCATTGTAAAACAGATGAAAACCGTAGAAACCTTAGGCAGCGCTACGGTAATCTGTACTGATAAAACCGGAACGATTACAGAGAATAAAATGAGCCTGGCGAAATTGTATGTTTTTTCGTCGCAGGAAGTTTCAAATCTTGGCGATGAATTAAATGAGGAGCAACAGCAGCTGATCCGGATGGCAATGTGGGCCAGTGAGCCTATTCCATTTGACCCTATGGAAATTGCTTTGCATAAAGCCTATGCGGGATTTACCTCGAACGATGAGAGGCCAAATTTTAAAATGATTCATGAATATCCACTTGGTGGCAAACCACCAATGATGACCCATCTATTTGAAGACCAGAATGGTAATAGAATTATCTCCGCCAAGGGTGCTCCAGAAGCATTAATGAAAGTGTCTAACTTAACTGATGTAGAAAAACACAAAATAGAAGGTGAAATTGCGTTACTTGGTGAAGATGGTTACCGTTTGCTCGGTGTTGGCGAGGCAACCTTTGCCGGAAACGATTTTCCTGATGAACAGCAACAATTTCAGTTCACTTTTAAGGGTATCGTTGCTTTTTATGACCCACCGAAAAAAAATATACAGGCCGTATTTGAGGCTTTTCACAAAGCAGGTATAACAGTAAAAATTGTTACTGGCGACAATACCGCGACAACAATTGCAATAGCGCGCCAAATAGGATTTAAAGGTGCAGAGAAAAGTTTAACTGGCGATGAGTTGATGAAATTAGCCCCTAAAGAACTACAGGAAAGGGTTTTAGAAACCAATATTTTCACTAGGATGTTTCCCGAAGCCAAGTTAAAAATCATTAATGCCTTAAAGGCTAAAAATGAAATCGTAGCAATGACAGGAGACGGAGTGAATGATGGCCCAGCCTTAAAAGCGGCACATATTGGAATTGCCATGGGAAAAAAAGGGACTGAAATAGCTAAACAAGCAGCATCGCTCATTTTACTCGAAGATGATTTATCTAAAATGGTTGATGCCGTTGCTATTGGAAGAAAAATTTATAGCAACCTAAAAAAAGCTATTCAATACATCATTTCTATTCACATTCCAATTATATTAACCGTCTTTATACCTTTGGTACTTGGTTGGATTTATCCTAACATCTTCTCTCCCGTTCATGTTATTTTCTTAGAATTGATTATGGGGCCTACGTGTTCTATCATTTATGAAAATGAACCTATGGAAAAAAATACCATGATCCAAAAGCCAAGGCCATTTAGCACCACATTCTTTAGTTGGAAAGAATTGGCGACAAGCGTTGTACAGGGATTATTGATTACTGCTGGCACATTATTTATTTATCAATATGCTGTAATCCAGCACTTAGACGAGCAACTTACCCGAACAATGGTATTTACCACGCTTATTTCTGCCAATATTTTTCTTACCCTGGTTAACCGTTCTTTTTATTACTCCATTTTAACGACATTAAAATACAAAAACAACCTGGTTACAATGATTTTAGCGATTACGGTAACGATAACAGGATCATTGGTCTACGTACCGACTTTCGCCAAATTCTTCGGTTTTGAAGCCCTAAACAGTTACCAGCTTTTATTTTGTTCAGCTATAGGTTTTATATCTGTGATATGGTATGAAGGGGTAAAATGGAAAAAAAGAAAGATGAAATAGGTACTTATTAAAGTTAGTAAATTAGAGGAATGAAAAATCGATTTAAATTCTTTTGATATTTGAATTTCAAGCCAGGTTTTCAGATGAACTTAACTGTGTTAAACATTTATCGGATATGAATTGGCGAGCGTGGGGATATCGGCCTTAAAGGTGGATCCAGAATGCATACAATTTTAATAAGTTGCAATAAATTAAATTATAGGCAAAACTAAAAGGAACAGTTTTGTTACAATTTAAGACCGTTGCAAGGCAATATGTGATTTAACTAATTGATTAACAATAAATTACACTTGTTTTTTTTGTTATTTAGGATATTTTTATGTATTT